>JAEZFR010000395.1 GCA_023417285.1 Bacillota bacterium | reverse complement strand
ACCCAGTAGCGTATACTATGACCTTTGTTTCAGCTAGGAAAAGAGCGCTTATAATGATTGCTGTTCTACTTCCGTTCTGGACTAGTCTTTTGGTCAGAACCTACGCTTGGATGATTCTACTGCAATCAAAAGGTATTATTAATAAGCTGTTGATGTCATTAGGAATTATAGATCAGCCTTTAAAATTGATGTACAACTCAATTGGTGTGGTCATTGGCATGTCACAGGTACTTCTACCTTACATGATTTTAAGTATGTATTCAGTCATGGAAGGCATTGATAAAAACTTAATATTTGCCTCGAGAAGTCTTGGTGCAAATTCTGTAACTACCTTTTTCCGTGTATTCTTACCGCTTAGCTTACCAGGGGTAGCATCAGGTACAATAATGGTGTTTATTATGGCAATCGGATACTTTATAACCCCTTCGCTTCTGGGAGGACAAAAGAATACAATGATTTCTCAGTTAATACAAACTCAAATAAGTCAAATGCTGAATTGGGGCTTTGGCTCTGCGATTGCCTTTACCTTACTGGCAGTAACATTGGTGTTATTACTTATTTCGAGAACCTTGTTTAATACAGAAAAAGCAAAATAAAGGAGGGAGAATTATGCTAGCTCGTATACTTACAATATTTGTAATAATTTTTCTGCTGTTGCCTGTTTTAATAGTAATTCCAATCTCATTTAGTTCAGCACAGTACCTGACATTTCCACCGCCGGGGTTTTCTCTGAAATGGTATGAAAAATTCCTTTCAGATCCCGAATGGATTTCTGCATTTTTTAAAAGCCTGGAAATCGGGGTACTTACAACTATATTTTCACTTTTTTTTGGTATAACTGCTGCTATTGGTCTTTCTAAATCAAATTCAAAAGCAAGAAAAATATTTCAGGAGTTATTCCAACTGCCCCAGATAATGCCGGTTATTATTGTTGCAATTGCCGTTTACGGTTTTCAATCCCAGCTCAAATTGATAGGTTCAACGTTTGGACTTGTAACTGCCCATACCATATTAGCTACGCCAATAGTAATAACCACCGTTATGGCCAGTATATGCAACTTGGACCCAAATCTTGAAAATGCTGCTGTTATATTGGGTGCCAACCGGATTCAAGCGTTCTTTAAGGTTATTATTCACTCTATAAAGCCATCAATTATCTCTGCTGCACTGTTTGCGTTTGTAACGTCATTTGATGAAATTGTTGTTACCTTGTTTATATCAGGGGTATCAGTAACTACTCTGCCAAAGAAAATGTGGGATGGCATCAGAACCCAGATTGAGCCAACCATAGCAGCTGTTTCCTCATTACTCATATTTATAGTAATTGTTGTAATGCTCATATCAGCATTTACTTCTAAAGATAATTCAAAAAGCAAGCCGAAAGAAACGGTTTTATGATTTTTCATTAAGAAAGGTTTAGAAATAAAAATATATTAATAAAAGGAGTGTTTGTTATGAAATTATCAGTAAAAGGTCTAGTGTTATTTACATCTGCGGTGATTGCCTTAAGTGCAATAACAGGCTGCTCAGGCAGCGAAAGTTCCAGCTCATCTTCAGCAGTAGATGCTTCCTCAGGTGCAGCAGTATCAAGCGGTTCAGAGGATGCTGGTAAAGAATTAGTAGTAGTTAGCTGGGGTGGTGCTAATCAGGACGCACAAAGAGAATCTATTTTTAAAGCATTTGAAAAGAAAACTGGTGTAAAAATTAAAGAGGATAGTCCTACTGACTATGGTAAATTAACTGCAATGGTTAACAGTGGCAATGTAGAATGGGACGTTGTTGACTGTGATGCCGATTTTGTACCCCGCGGAATCAAAGAGGGGCTTCTTGAAAAATTGGATTTCAATGTAATAGATAAAACAGATTTGGACAAATCATTGACAACAGATTACTCAGTTGGAGCAGAATTGTATGCCGTTGCTATATCATATGATACAACAGCCTTTCCAACTGGAAAGCAACCAACTACCTGGGCTCAGTTCTGGGACACAAAAAATTATCCAGGGGGTAGAGCACTGTGGAAGTATGCACCCTCTACCTTGGAAATAGCATTACTTGCTGATGGAGTAAAACCAGAAGAATTGTATCCATTAGACGTAGAAAGAGCATTTAAGAGTCTTGACAAGCTAAAAAAGGATATAAATGTTTGGTGGACAACAGGTGCACAGCCAGCCCAGCTTTTGACAGACAATGAAGTAGCATTGGCAGGTGCATGGAATGGTAGAATTACCTCAGCAAAAGAGCAGGGTGCTTCAGTGGATGTTGAGTTTAATCAGAGTATACTTATGGCAGATTCATGGATAGTAGTTAAAGGTGCTCCACAAAAGGAACTGGCTATGAAGTTTATAGCATTTGCAACAGCACCAGAGCAACAGGCAAACTACGCAAAAATCATACCTTATGGTGTTGTAAACTCAAAGGCATATGATTTACTTGACGAAGCTACAAAGGCTAAGATGGCAAGTTCTCCCGAAAAGAGACCAAAGCAGATTATGCTTGATGTAAACTACTGGCTTGACAACTATGACACAATAAATGAGAGATTCCAAAACTGGCTGATAAAATAGGGGGTGTGTGAGATGATTGATGCAAAACTACCAAAAATAATTACTGAATTGCCTGGTGAGAAGTCAAGAGAGCTATTAGCTCAAAAAAGCAAGTATGTAACAGATTCTATAAGTGTTGCTTGTGATGTCTTTGTGCAAGAGACAAAAGACGCGATGATTATGGA
>JAEZFR010000342.1 GCA_023417285.1 Bacillota bacterium | reverse complement strand
AAGATACTGTTAAATTATTTGGTATATCTATTATTTCTTGTTGTGCAGTTTTCGTGTGTACTATGTTTTTGAATTACAATATTGATCTCGCGTCTATCGAAAATGAGATTACAAACGAAGCTGGTATTGTGATGTATACCGCACTAGTTTCAATTGGAAGGTTTACGGCAGCCATTACGGGCGGTGGTCTTGTATTAACCTCTATTATTATGCTTTTATTCTATGCAAAGAACTACATAGACACACACCGCAAGGAGCTTGGAATACTCAAAGCTCTCGGTTACTCCAACATCAGAATAGCAAAGCATTTTTGGGTGTTTGGGCTTTCCGTTCTTGTCGGTTGCAGTTTGGGTTTTGTAATGGCGTTCCTTTATCTGCCTACGTTTTATGAGTTACAGAACGCAGAGGGACTTTTCCCTGAATTACTGGTACAGTTCCACCCTTTATTGACGTTCCTCTTAATCGGTGTGCCGACAATCGTTTTTACCGTTCTATCGGTATTGTATGCCTACTTAAAGTTGAAAAATCCCGTATTGGATTTGCTCCGTGAAAAGCGAGAGTATAAAACAAAAATCGGCAAAGAAGACACAAAAGATTCTCCTTTTTTGAAAGGCTTATCAAGTACGACCATAAAAAGCAAAAAGACGCTTGTTTTCTTTGTTGCGTTCTCTGCATTCTGTTTTTCGGCTATGGTGCAAATGTCTTTGTCGATGAAAGAGTTCGCAAGTGAAACCTTTGCATGGATGGTTTTATTGATTGGTCTGATACTCGCCTTTATGACCTTGTATTTGTCGCTTTCAAGTGTAGTCAAAGGAAATACAAAAACGATTGCTATGATGAGAGTTTTCGGGTACGAGTATAGCACTTGTAGCCGCGCCATACTCGGAGCATACCGACCTATATCATACATTGGATTTGCGATAGGCACAGTTTATCAATACGGTTTGCTAAAAATTATGATAACCCTTGTATCTGCCGATATTGAGAATATGCCCGAATACAACTTTGATTTCAAGGCCTTTGTAATCACGCTGGTAGCATTTGTTATCACTTACGAACTTATTATGTATCTCTATTCTATGAGTATAAAAAGGCTATCTATCAAGAGTGTAATGTTGGAATAAATACAATGGGATTTATGCAAAAACAACTTGTTTCTGCTAGCCTCTTGCAATAAAGAATACCCCCAATAGAATAAAAGCTGTTCCTGCCATCTTTTGTGCAGATATTGATTCCTTAAAAATGAAGTATCCTACTAACAGCGCAAGAACATATGTAATGCTGTTTAGAGGATATGCTGTTGAAAATGGCAGCTTTGACAAAATATAAAACCATAATATTGTTGATACTCCATAGCAAAACAGGCCTGCTATTACATATGGTTCAAGAATCAGTTTTAGTGAAAGGCCCCCAACCTTGGATATACCCATTTTCCACAACGACTGTCCTGTTACCATGATTAGTGCGTTTAAAATTGTTAATATGATAAAACGTATTTGCATTTGTACTTCCCTTCCTATAAACGTATAGGTGCATTTTACTCATGAAGTATTTCCAAGTAGAATAACCATGCTATATAAATATTAGTCTGCAATGTAGTTTCATCTAGGTTAAAAACACTTCATTGCAGACTACATATATCATTTACTTTTAGTATTGCCAGTTACAAGAGCGCTAAGCAAGTATTGCTTGAAATTGACTTGTCTTAGTTCTCATTTTTAACTATTGCAATAGATGCGCTTGCTCCAACTCTCGATGCTCCTGCGTCAATCATTGCTCTGGCGGTTTTATAATCTCTAATTCCTCCAGAAGCCTTTACTCCTAAGTCTGGGCCAACAGCTTGTCTCATTAGTCGGATATCCTCTATAGTAGCTCCACCTGTACTAAATCCTGTTGAAGTTTTTACAAAATGTGCTCCCGCTTCCTTACACATTTTACAAGCTGCTATCTTCTCTTCGTCTGTAAGAAGGCAAGTCTCTAAAATTACTTTAACTATTGCACTATCCCCTGCAGCCTTCACAACAGCAGCTATGTCGTTTTTCACTAGCTCATAATGGCCAGATTTGATTGCTCCGACATTAATAACCATGTCAACTTCGGTAGCGCCATTTTTTACTGCTTCAACAGTCTCTGCTTCTTTGGTAGCTGTTGTATTTGCTCCTAAGGGGAACCCAATAACGGTGCATACCTTTACATCACTTGCTTTCAAAATTCTGTGGCAGTGTGCTACATAGCATGGGTTTACACAAACAGAAGCAAAACCATATTCCATTGCCTCATGGCACAGTTTCTCTATTTGTTCCAATGTTGTGTCGGGTTTTAATGCAGTATGGTCAATAAATGATGCTATTGGTTTTTCTGACATCTCTTATATCTCCTTATCATTTTTTTTTTGCTTAAGCTCCTCCTCAACTTCTACATTGCTAAAGAAAATTAAGCTTAATCTTACCTAATAAAAAAGTTCTCAGATATATTTTACCTTAGATCAGCAAATTTATCATTAAAAAGCTTATTTTATATAAGTGATTTGTAGCTCCAGATAGCAGTGTTAAGATGTGGGTTGAATAGCACCACAATACAGTTGCTGTAAAAAATAGTAAAATGGTGTTAAAATGATTATATAATTAATAAAAAGGGGAATTAAAATGAAACATATAGCAATAATTATTTTACTTATTAACATTGTCTTATGCTTCAGTATTCCTTTAAAGGCAGAAAATACTGATTCTTCTATGGATATTCAAAATAAAATTATAGAAGATTCAACCAAATCAAATGCTGAAATTAAATCCTATATTGATAAAGAGGAAACACTAGAGCTGTTAAAACATGACCTAGAATTTATACAGCACACTACAGATATCAAGAAGCTTGATATTAGTACAGCTATTAAGGTTTACTATCCTATTATTAATTTTGATAAAGAAAAGCTTGTTACCGAAACATCAAAAGGTAACTTTGATACGCTAATTTCAGATAGGTATGTTTGGATTTTCCCTATATATGATCGTAAAGGCCAATACATAAATACATGCAAGATTAAAACAGGTGAACCATTAGAAGAGATAAAGAATAGAAAGGGAAAACAAGACGTAAGCTTATACGAACAATACAAAGCAATAGAAGGTAAGCTTGTAATAAGTGAAATAAATACAGGTATGAGTAAAGAAACAGCAGAGATCCTTTCTGGTCCTGAAAGGATTTCTGAAATCATAACCAGCTCTGATATTACTAATGTTGAATATATAAAGATTGTTGCATTTAGTGATACCTATATAGTTTATGTTAAGGCAAATGGTGAAGAATTTGGGTTCCCATTTTCATATGACTATAATCTAAATCAGGGGCAGAAGTATACAATGAAGCAATTAGCATCATTAATTACAGGACAGTCAGCCAACGAAGCCACTAATATAGGCGCAGGGAACTATGTAAAAAAGATAACTCCTGAAAATAACAATATTCAAATAATAAGTATATTACTGGTGGTTTCAAGTGTCTTACTGGTCAGTCTTGTTATCATTTATTTTATCAAAAAGAAGAATAACTCAAAATTCAAAAACTAGCATAGCAAACCAAAGCTAAATTAATAATTCAAAGTGTAACCTAATTAAGTCTGAAAATTATTTGTATAAAATATTTTTTATACGATATTGACACAGTCAAGCTTATCGATGTATAATTATGGAAAACTAAACATCTGTCCCTTAAACCATTGAGGTGGAGATAACGGTGATATGTGCATTTACAGAGAGCGAGGGGAGCTGAGAGCCTCGCAAAACGCAGTACATCAAATGGACCACTGAGGGCGCAGTCAAATAGAGTGATTATTTATTAATGGGAATCTGCTATTACGGCAACCCGCTCTAGAGTATTCTGCGACGTAGCACATGCGTTATTTGTGAAGAATATGGTAGTATTCTGCAAGAGTGTATGGCTTATGCTATACAAAACAAGGTGGCACCGCGGGTGAATTATACACACTCGTCCTTGGCAGTAAATGTCTTGGATGGGTGTTTTTTGTTTAATTTATTATCGGTGAAAGGAAGATGTTTATGTATTATCCAAGTCTTGAGCAAGCAAAAAAGCTTTCGGAGCAATTCAATTTTATCCCCGTTTGTTGTGAGATCTTCTCTGATTTCAGAACGCCTATTGCTGTACTAAAAAATATTAGTATTATAAGCAAGCAATATTACTTGCTTGAAAGCGTTGAAGGAGAAGAAAAGTGGGGCCGATATTCATTTCTAGGCTACAACCCACTCCTGCAGGTTAAATGTATTGATGGACTAACCACTATTATTCGCGGTAGTACTTCTGAAACATATGAGAAAAATCCAAACCTTGTATTAAGAGAACTCATTAATGATTATCGAAGCCCAAAGTTAGCCTCTCTTCCACCATTTGCAGGTGGGTTTGTTGGGTACTTTTCATATGATTATATTAAATACAGCGAACCATGCCTAAAACTCAATGGAGATAACTCACCTAATTTTCTTGACGTTGATTTGATGCTGTTTGATAAAGTCATTGCTTTTGATCACATGAAGCAAAAAATAATTGTAATAATGAATATCAAAGCTGATGATATTGAGATCAATTATACAAAAGCTATAAGAGAGCTTAGCGAAACTGTCAAGCTTATAAAAGCTAATATCCCATCTAACTACGCAAAGTCGGGCCTTAAGACCAGCTTCAAAAGCCAATTTGATAAGCCGCAATTTTGTAGCATGGTTAACAAGGTAAAGCATCATATTTTCGAGGGCGATATATTCCAAGCAGTAATCTCAAACCGCTTGTCAGCGGAGTTTGAAGGCTCTCTATTTGACACTTATAGAGTGCTTAGAACAACAAATCCCTCCCCATATATGTTTTATCTAAAAACTGATGACTTGGAGCTTGCCGGTGCTTCCCCTGAAACCTTGATTAAGCTCCAAGATGGTACTCTTTCTACCTTCCCAATTGCCGGTTCAAGACCCAGAGGAACAAACAGTGTAGAGGATGAAGGTCTCATTGAGAGTCTGCTTTCGGATGAAAAAGAGCTTGCAGAGCACAACATGCTAGTAGATCTCGCTAGAAATGACCTGGGTAGAATAAGTGAATTCGGCTCGGTAAAGGTATCGGACTACCTTTCTATATGTAAGTACTCCCATGTTATTCATATTGAATCAAAGGTTATATCAAAACTCAAGCAAGGCTGTGACCAGCTAGATGTAATATCTGCAATGCTGCCCGCAGGCACCCTCTCAGGAGCGCCAAAGATAAAAGCCTGTCAGATAATAAATTCATCAGAAGGCAGCAAGCGCGGCATATATGGTGGTGCTGTAGGCTATATTGACCTAACCGGCAACATAGATGTATGCATTGGAATAAGAATGGCAGTTCTAAAGGATGGAGTAGTGTATGTTCAGTCGGGCTGCGGAGTAGTTGCTGATAGCGTGCCTGAAACAGAATATCAGGAAACCCAGAACAAAGCCAGAGCAATGGTCAATGCATTAACCTATGGAAAGGAGATTGAATAATGATTTTATTGATAGATAACTATGATAGCTTTTCCTATAACCTATATCAGTTGATTGGCACTTTTAACCCCGATATCAGGGTAATTAGAAATGATGAATTAAATATAGAAGAAATAGAGCAGTTAAGCCCCTCCCATATTATTATTTCGCCCGGTCCCGGTCACCCAAAAGAAGCGGGCATATGTGAGGAGGTTATTTCATACTTTACCGGGAAACTTCCAATTCTAGGAGTTTGCCTTGGACACCAGGCAATATGCGAGGTATTTGGAGCAACCGTCAGCTATGCAAGAAAACTTATGCATGGAAAGCAAAGTTCCATTCACATAGCAAATGGCAGCAATATATTTAGGGACCTGCCCCCTATTATCACCGCGGGAAGATACCATTCCTTGTCTGCTCAGCCCCATACTCTTACTGACCACCTGTTGGTTATTGCAGAGGATGATTTAGGAGAAATAATGGGTGTAAAGCATAGGGACTATGAGGTCTACGGGATTCAATTCCACCCGGAGTCGATTCTTACTCCGCTTGGTGCAACAATTATTAGCAATTTCTTAAACATAGGGGGTGGGCAGCTATGATTGATAAGGCAATATATAAACTTATAAACAAAAACAACTTAGACCTAGAAACAACAAAAGAGGTAATGTCAGAAATAATGGAGGGCGCAGCTACAAATGCTCAAATAGCATCTTTTCTGACTGCAATGCGAATGAAGGGAGAATCAATAGAGGAGATTACAGCCTGTGCTATGGTAATGCGCGATAAATGTACCAAGCTTAAACCAAAAATGGATGTGCTTGATATTGTTGGTACAGGCGGAGACGAGGCAAATACCTTCAATATCTCTACGGTCGCTTCCTTTGTGGTTTCAGCAGGAGGTGTGCCTGTAGCTAAGCACGGGAATAGATCGGTCTCAAGTAAGTGTGGTAGTGCAGATTTACTAGAGGCATTGGGAATAAACATACAGCTATCGGCCCAGCAAAGCGAGCAAATTTTGAATGAAATAGGTATGTGCTTTATGTTTGCTCCAATCTACCATTCCTCTATGAAATATGCAGCACCTGTGAGAAAGGAATTGGGCGTTCGCACAATCTTCAATATATTAGGTCCTCTTTGCAATCCTGCAGGAGCCAATATGCAGCTATTGGGAGTATATGATGAAAATCTAGTCGAGCCCTTGTCTCAAGTCCTCTCCAACCTTGGTGTGAAGCGTGCAATGGTGGTACATGGGCATGATGGCTTGGATGAACTGACACTTTGTGATTCCTCTACAATATGTGAAATAAATAATGGCAAGCTAAACAGCTTCTTTCTATCCCCTGAACAATTTGGCCTAAAGCGCTGTGACTCAACTGAGCTTACAGGCGGTACCGCCAAAGAGAACGCTGTAATTGCGCTAGATATACTGGACGGCAAGCGTGGCCCAAAGAGGGATGTGGTGGTGCTAAATGCTGCAGTTTGCCTCTATATGTCACATAATAATATTACGCTAAGAGAGTGTATTGAAATGGCAAAGAGCATAATTGACAGCGGCAAGGCAAAGCAGCAATTGCTTCGCTTTGTAGAGCTCTCACACTCTTTTTCAGGAGGTTTACAATGATACTTGATAAGATTGCTAAACATACCCGAGAAAGAGTTAGTGCAGAAAAACAAGTCATTCCTCTTGAAGAAATTAAACCGTTGGCTCTTGCCTTGGCTTCTCATCACAATATCCATGAGTGTAATGC
>JAEZFR010000337.1 GCA_023417285.1 Bacillota bacterium | reverse complement strand
TGTTAAATTGGTGCATACTACCAGCGTTAGCGAGATGTTTGAGCAGATAATTAACGCACAGGAGGGTGACGTTGTCATAGGTGTCAGCTATCCTAGATACTCTAGAAGAACAATTAAAGCAATGCAGTTTGCAAAGAGTCAAGGCGTTAAGGTAATTGCAATAACTGATAGTGAGGAATCTCCTGTAGCACAGTCTGCCGATATGGGGCTTTATGCAAGAAGTGATATGGCTTCCTTTGTAGATTCATTGGTGGCACCTCTTAGCGTAATTAATGCATTAATAGTAGCTGTTGGAATGAGAAGAAAAAGTCATGTATATAATACCTTTGAAAAGCTTGAAAAGATTTGGGATGAGTACCAGGTATACGACAAGAGTGAACAGAATAACGAGGGAGCTAACAAATGAGCAAAGTAATTGTAATAGGCGGTGGCCCCGCAGGAATAATGGCTGCCGGTATTGCTGCAAAAAACGGATCGGAAGTACTATTGCTTGAGAAAAATGAAAAGTTGGGCAAAAAAATTCTCATATCTGGTAAGGGAAGATGTAATATAACTAATGATACCGATATAGAAGGACTTATTGAAAATACACCGGGAAACGGTAATTTCCTGTATTCTGCTTTTTATACATTTTCAAATTATGATGTAATATCTTTTTTTAATGAAAGGGGTCTAGAAACAAAGGTTGAAAGAGGAGGGCGAGTTTTTCCTGTGTCCGATAAAGCTCAGGACGTAATGAAATGCTTGCTGGATTTTCTTAGGGAAGCTGGGGTTGAAATTCGCTCCTCATGTACTGTTAAAGAGATTCTCTCAGATGCCTCGGGCGTTAAGGGAGTTAAACTCAGTGATAATAGTGTATTAGAAGCAGATAACGTGGTGCTTGCTGTTGGCGGTATGTCATATCCCGGTACAGGTTCAACTGGTGACGGTTATGCTATGGCAAAAAAACTCGGACACACAATCACACCTCTTAAGCCTTCGTTGGTTCCCCTTATTTGTAAGGAAAAGTGGATACCTGAGTTGCAAGGCCTGTCTCTTAAAAATATAGAGGTGCATTTTAGAAATACAAAAAATAAAACTTTATATACAGATTTCGGAGAAATGCTGTTTACACATTATGGGGTATCAGGGCCGGTTATATTAAGTGCCAGCAGGCATTTGCTGGATTATGATTTTAAGGATATAACCTTATCAATTGACCTCAAGCCAGCTCTCTCAAACGAAAAGTTGGATGAAAGAATTCAGAGAGACTTTGATAAATATTCGCGTAAGCAATTCAAGAATTCCCTGGACGATTTGCTTCCGCAAAAAATGATTCCCGTAATAATTAAGCTATCAGGAATTTTGCCAGACAAGCCTGTAAATCAAATAACACGAGATGAAAGAAAGCAGTTGGTCTTGCTTTTAAAGAATTTAGAAACTACTATTTGTGGTGCTAGGCCAATTAAAGAGGCTATTGTTACCGCTGGGGGTATCAAAACAACTGAAATTAACCCATCAACTATGGAATCAAAATTGGTTAAAGGTCTTTATTTTGCTGGTGAAATCATCGATTTAGATGCTTATACAGGTGGATTCAACCTCACAATTGCTTTCTCTACAGGTTACCTTGCTGGCATGAATTGCGCAAATAAAGATTAACATTATCTTTGGCTGTCATGGCAGGAAAGTGGTGTGCAAGTCATAAGTTGGCACAGTGCCGACACATTTGGGCATAGTTTTGCCAAGGTGGATAATAAGACTACGAATGTTCAGAGTTGTATAGGAAAGAGAGAATAAGGCTGACCGGAGATAATCTGGTTGGCCTATTTTTTATTGTATTTATGAGAAGGTTGGGAGTAGAATAGAGAGTGAAATTTGAAGTTGGTGGTGAATTATAGTGCAAGAATTAATAAATGGTATGGGAGTAATTGGATTATACATTATTCCAGCAGCTAGTTTAATGTTAATAGCAAGAAGATTATTGAAAATACTAGACGAACTATTTCGTAAGATATTACATTTTATTTTGTTAGGAGCATATATTCCATTTTTGTTTGCATTTGAAACGTGGTGGATTTCTGCTGGCGTTGCGGCAACTCTTATTATTGTACTTTATCCAATTTTGCTGTTAGCAGGTCGAATTCCAGCATTTTCGTCTTTTGTTAATGAGCGAAAGAAAGGTGAGTTTAAGAGCAGTATGATACTGGCCCTTGGAATAATGGTTTTAAGTATTAGCATCTGCTGGGGTATTTTTGATGACAGATACCTTGTTTTGGCTAGCATTTATGCATGGGGTGTTGGTGATGCATTTGCAGCACTGATAGGGAAGCAGTTTGGAAAACACAAGATTCGTTGGAAAATTGCAGATTCGCATAAAAGCATTGAAGGTTCAGTGGCTATGTTCTTAACATCTGCGATTTCAGTATATGTTGTATTAGTTTTAAGAGGGGGATTAGATGGCATTAGTTGTCTTGTTATTGCTGTGGCAGCAGCTTTGATTTGTACTTTTGTAGAACTATGTACAAGTAATGGATTTGATACAGTTAGTTGTCCGACGGTAGCAATGCTTATCATCATACCTTTAGTAAAGATATTGGGGGGTTGATTGGATGTCAAATAAAAAGTCAGGAGCAAAAACTTTGCTGTGGTCAGTGCTTATGAGTTCTCCAGGACCATTAGTGGTAGGGTTAGGGCTATTGAGTGGTCGAAGTTCAACACAGCTTGCAGATTTTGTGCGAAGAAGTGCAGAGTTATTGGCAATTATCATGTCATTTGTGATTTATAAATTGACTACAAAAGATGATGTGTGCAATGAAGAAAAGAAACAGAAATTAGAACAAGGTTCCAATATTTTTGTAGGTGCAATGATGTGTGTTGGTGGTATCTTTATGATTATACTTGCACTGATAAGTGATAACGCAGATAAAGGAAATGTAATTCCGGGATTGGCGATTGCGGTTATGGGAGTAATTGCAAATTCAATTTTCTGGAGAAGGTATACATATCTTAACAAGATAGAACCGAATGCAATTTTAATGGTTCAATCAAGATTATATCGTGCAAAAACGATGGTAGATGGATGTGTAACCATTGCATTATTGTCGGTAGTGATAGCGCCAGCGACACAGATTTCTTATTGGCTGGATTTTGTGGGTTCGTTGATTGTTGCGGTCTATTTGATTTGGTGTGGTGTGCGTACGATTCTTGAAGCGCTTAATAACGCAAGAATAAAAGACTGCTAATTTTCACATTATGCAGAATTGGATTTGAAAAGTATTATTCATCTGCTACCATCAATAGACTTTAAACTTTGGGAAATTTGCGTATTACAGCTACTAATTGAGCATATTAATATATATAAATTTTTTTAACATATTTATATATAAAATATAATCATTAGAGGCAGAAAAAATGAAAGTAATAGCTTTTAAATTTAAAAGTAATAAAAAAACTACAGATGGAGAACAAAAGCCCAAATTAGAATCATACGAAAATATAGTATTGCGAGTACTATTTGTATGCTTTTTAGTATTGGTAACTGCTCAAGTAACC
>JAEZFR010000200.1 GCA_023417285.1 Bacillota bacterium | reverse complement strand
CTCTGGCATAACCGCTAGCTGCATGGGCTGCACCCTGCTCATTTCTTGTCAAAACATGTGTAATGTTAGAGTCTAGAAGAGCATCGTAAAAAGGACAAATGGCCGCACCGGGATATCCAAATATAGTAGTGACTTCTTCTTTTTCTAATGCCTTAATTATTGCTTGCGCACCTGTCAGCTTCATTTGCCGCCCTCCTTTACCTGAATTTAATCAAAACGCACATGTGTTTATGGTTATAAAAAACCCCTCGCTCCTGCTATGTGCAGGGACGAGGGGACAATTCCGTCGTGGTACCACCCTGATTTAATGCATAAAATATGCATTCTCAGTGAACGCTTGTGTTTTGCGTTCAAAGCTGTAACGTTGCTACCGCCAGTGCCTGTTCGTCATATGAGTTCAACACCAGTTCTCAGGAATGAGCTATACATGAACCCTCTGTAGCAACTTTCACCAACCGCTGCCTCTCTAAAACAAAAGGAAAACATCTTTATTCCGTCATCAAATATTTCGTATTAATGGTAATTATAGCATCAAAGAAAGTAAGCGTCAATAATTGGAGATTAACGATTTCTGACCAGTTTTAGGTGATGATTTTCACGTTTTTTGAACTAATATCTTCCTTTTTGAGAAACCATCTTCATTAAAGAACTATCTCCGCCTTTAGAAAAACTACCTTCGTTCCTTAAAAAACCTAGTGAGAATATCTCCACACGGTTCAAACAGTACTCCATAAGCCACATCTACCTGATGGTTAAAATGCTTCACTCTAAAGAGGTCTACTACCGAGCCGGCTGCGCCGGCCTTCCGATCCATCGCGCCAATATACAGATTGGGCACCCTGGCCTGTATAATAGCCCCTGCACACATCGGGCATGGCTCAAGGGTAACATACATAGAGCACTCATCCAATCTCCAAGACCCAAGCACTTCCGATGCGATGCGGATTACCTCAATTTCAGCATGGGAGGTTGCATCCTGCTTCTTCTCTTTTAGATTATGTGCTCTTGCAATTATTTCTCCATCCCTTACAATGACAGCACCTATGGGTGCCTCCCCCATTTGAAATGCTTTTTGGGCTTCTTTTAGTGCTTCATTCATAAAGCCTTCGTGATACGTCAGCATTTTTGCTCCTTTTTTATGGGGTTACTACAGTCTATATACTGTATTATTCCCCAGGACAATTTCCCATTATGATTATGCTAGCTTTGAGTATGTTAGCTTTGAGTATACTAGCTCTGAGTATTCTATATTATATATACTGCATTCTTCCCTATATTTATATAGAAATTATATCATACTATCAATATATCTTTGTGATAAAGTGTTTGTTTACATAGGGTACATTTGATTAATAATCTAGCTAATTGTATATACAGAATAATAAGAATATACCCCAACTTAGTTTAATAAGCTTACACTTGTGATATAATACGAGGTAAATGTACCAGTATATTTGCGTTATTATAAATAACTTTAAATAGCATTATTATCAGTAAATTGCTATTTATTTTTTAACACCTATTATTTACATTGGGGCTTGGATTAAATGAAACGTTTTAAAAAGGTTTATGTAGAAATTACAAATATCTGCAATCTCAGATGCAGTTTTTGCCCTGAAACCAGCAGAGCAAAAAAGCTGATGAGCATTGATGAATTCTCATATATAGTCAGCCAAATAAGACCCTTTACTGACTATATCTATTTTCATTTGATGGGTGAGCCATTTCTGAATATAAATTTAGGTGCTATGCTTGATATTTGCAATGAAACCGGTCTTAAAGTGAACATTACAACAAACGGAACACTTATAAATAAAGTATCTGATACTCTGTTAAATGCACCAGTCCTCCGAAAGGTAAGCTTTTCGCTGCACAGTTTTGAGGCAAACTACCAAGGCATCAAGCAGGACAAGTTTGAGGGATATCAAACACCGGACTGTGCTATTGATGATATCAAGCAGCTACCTGGCCTCAGCAGCTATCTATCCCCTATTCTAGACTTCGTTAACTGTGCTGCCAAAAAAGGTATCATATGCGAGCTGAGATTGTGGAACCAAAACTCTGATAACAGCAGTCTTAACAATACTATACTGCATGCTATTCAGGCAAAAATTGATACCGATATTGATATAGTTACACAACTCTCTATAAAACCTGAATTAAAGCTTACCAAGAATATATATGTTGGAATGGGAGAGAAATTTGACTGGCCTGATATAAATATTGATACCATTAGTAAAGAAGGCTTTTGCTACGGCCTGCGTGACCAGCTAGGTATACTTGTCGATGGTACTGTTGTACCCTGCTGCCTAGACAGCGAGGGCACTATAGAACTGGGGAATATTTTTAAGCAACCTCTGTCAGACATAATAGCTTCAGATAGGTCAACCGCAATATACGAAGGCTTCTCAAACAGAATGGCAAAAGAGGAGCTGTGCCAAAAATGTGGCTATGCGGGCAGGTTTTCAAAATAAACTGTTTCTAGCTAGATACTCTCAATGAAGCCTTTAATAAAATGAAGTGCAACTCCAAGTGGAACAGCCCTTTTAGGATACTGGCTGAGCTTTAGATAGTCCACATTACTTTCATTGATATTGTTGTATGCAACGAAGTTCTGTAATTGTGGAATATATGGCTCAAGGTACTGAGACATAGCTCCGCCGATGATAATATCACAATCCATTGACATGCGTATGTTATTTACTGCCACAGAAAGATGCTTTAGAAAATCATTTAATAAATGTTTGTAGCGCTCGTCTCCAGAGGCAACCCCATTGAAGAATTCGTCTACAGTTATACCCAAATCATCACTAATTCTTTTGGAGGAGCAATATGCCTCAAGGCACCCCTGCTTTCCACATTTACAACGCAGACCGTCCGTCACGATACATATATGGCCAAACTCCGCACTGCGATGATTGTCCCCCGAATAGGGCACACCATTTACAAATAATGCCCCACCCACTCCGTTTTCAAGCGAAATATAAGCCATATTACCATGCTTTGGCCGCGCACACCACTCAGCAAAGCCAGCGCTTGTAGCATCATTTTCAACATAAACTTTGTATGGTATGTTCCTTGTAAGCATTTTTAAGCTTTTACTTTTCAAATCAAGAGTAGGTGCCATAACTATTTCTTGCTTACTTATATCAATTATGGCAGGAATAGCTATTCCTACCCCTAATAATTTCTTTCTGTCTAGTTTAAATTCGTCAAGGAACGCTTCTAGATTATCCGCAATAAACATCCCTAGGTCCTCAATCTCACTCATAACAAATTTTGCAGTCTTCTTATAGGCTATTTCCTGAAGCTTCAAATCAGCAGCTATAAAGCTCAGACTGCTTTCATTTAATGAAATACCAACAGAGAAACGAATGCTTTGGTTAATAATAATACCTTTTGCTCTTCTACCACCTGTTGATGGTACTACCCCTGAATAGCAAATCAGCCCTGCTTCTAGTAACTCTGCAAGATTCTGATGTACTGTCGGCAAGCTAAGAGATAAATCAGTAGCTATCGCTTGCTTGGTTTTTGGACAATCAGAGTCATATATATACTTAAAAATACTATTCCTTGTCTGCCTTCTTCTCTCGGTAGCTGTATCAGTTAAATTTATCATATTACCTCTCACTTTTGTAAAAGTTGTTTGCTAATGTTTTTAATTTATTTTAACATTATTGCCAGGAAAGTCAATAATTAATGTGTTAATGCATAAATTTTAGTTAGATATATTATAATTTAAGACCAATTTTTACATAATTAAAAGTTTGCAAAAATACTTTGAAAGTCTTGCACTACATGTAAATAAGGTCACTTTTATATATCTCAAATTATTATTGACAGCCACCATTAAACGTTATATCATAAATTTATAGACTTTTATAAACATATTTTATAAATGTATTTTACGGAAATAATTAATTATTTCACAAGCATTTTGCAATATTTTTGCATTATAATGAAGGAGGTCTTGTATGCAATATCTTTTGGGAATTGACGTAGGTACTTCAGGTACAAAAACAGTGCTGTTTGATACAACTGGAAAGGCAATTGCTAGCAACACTGTAGAGTATCCTCTTTATCAGCCACAGAACGGTTGGGCTGAGCAGGATCCACAAGATTGGTGGAATGCTGTTAAGCAGACAACAAAAACTGTTATCGAAAAAAGCGGCGTCTCTGCTGCTGATATCAAGGGTATAGGAATATCCGGCCAAATGCATGGTTTAGTGCTTTTGGACAAGGATGGGAACGTACTTAGAAACAGCATTATCTGGTGCGATGGACGTACAATAAATGAATGTAAGGAAATTACTGATACCATAGGCAAGCACCGTTTGATTGAGATTACAGCTAATCCTGCATTGCCAGGCTTTACAGCTGGTAAAATCCTTTGGGTACGCAAGCACGAGCCCGAAATATGGGCAAAGGCAGCTCATATTCTTTTGCCAAAAGACTATATTCGCTACATGTTGACCGGCGAATTTGCTACTGAAGTTTCAGATGCATCAGGAATGAATCTTCTTGATATCAAAAAGCGCGATTGGTCAGATGAAATTCTAGAAAAGTTGAATCTTGATAAAGCATTATTTGCAAAAATGTATGAAAGCTGTGAAGTTACCGGAAAGGTTCATTCACAAGCATCTGCTCAAACAGGTCTTGCAGAAGGTACTGTGGTAGTAGGCGGAGCTGGCGACAACGCCGCAGCAGCAGTTGGTACTGGTGTTGTTGAACAGGGAAAGGCATTTACTACAATCGGAACGTCGGGCGTTGTTTTTGCACATTCAGAAACTGCAGAAATTGACCCACAAGGAAGGGTTCACACCTTCTGTGCAGCTGTTCCAGGTGCATATACTGTTATGAGCTGTACACTTGCTGCTGGTCTATCCCTCAAATGGTTCAGAGATAATCTCTGCAATCAGGAAATTGAAACAGCTAAGCTTATGGGTGTTGATCCATATTACCTGATGGATAAGCAAGCTGAAAGAGTTCCTATTGGTTCAAACAGGCTTATATTCTTGCCTTACCTCATGGGTGAGCGCAGTCCTATACTAGATTCCAACAGCAGAGGTGCCTTCATCGGACTATCAGCAATACATACTAAGGCAGATATGCTAAGAGCAGTACTTGAGGGTGTAATGTATTCACAGAGACACTGCCTCGATGTATTACGTGAAATGAATGCTGTACCTGATACAATGCTAGCCTGCGGTGGTGGCGGCACTAGCCCAATCTGGCGTCAGATCATGGCTGATGTATATGACTGTCCTGTTGCTACAGTTGCAAACAAGGAAGGCCCTGCTTTAGGCGTTGCTATACTTGCAGGAGTTGGTGCTGGCATATACGAAAGTGTTGCTGATGCTTGCAAAAAGGTTATTAAATATAATGAGGCTCAACAGCCAAAAGCTGAAAATGTAAAGGCTTATACACCATATTACAAGATATACTGCGATCTATACCCAGGCTTGAAGAATAGCTTCGCAGAACTCGCAGAACTCAATTAATAATTTAAGAGAGGGCATGTATTATTGATAGATATTTAGAATGGTAATATATACCCTCTCAATATCAAAGAAAGTGTCTGTCTGCATGCTACTATACAAGGAGAACCAGCTATGAAAATATACAGTGTATATGACAATGAATTTAAAGAATATGGCAAGGTGCTACCAGGCTATGATGTACAATCAATTACCAATACTCTCAAAGAAAAAACTCCACTTCCTGAAGGAGTTGAATATATTGCCTCTGAGCCAGAGCTAGAGAAGCTTCCAATTGCTGTGCAGATAAGCAACAACGCTTTTGGTGGCATGCCTGTTCAGCTTGGTTGGTGCAATGGCCATAACACTAAGCTTAACTGCGTAGAATACCACAGGGATTCCGAAGTTGTTGTTGGCGCTGAGGACTTCATACTTTTGCTTGCAAAGCAGAGTGAGATTGAAAACGGAATGCTGGATACCAGCAAGGTCAAGGCGTTCTCCTGTCCAAAGGATACTTTGGTTGAGGTTTATGCTACTTCTTTACACTATGCTCCATGCAGTGCGAAGAAGGGTAACGGTTTCAAGGTAATGATTGCTCTACCTAAGGGTACAAACGTTGGAATGCCGGAAATATCCATTCTTAACAGCGAGGACAAAACGCTATGGGCTACTAATAAATGGCTATTAGCACACAAAGATACTTCTGAAGCTTCCCAGGGAGCATATGTAGGTCTTACAGGCGAAAATATTGATATTGCAGGATTAATTTAGCTAGTCGCTAATCCTGATAATATAACAAAATTATCCGCTATTTTCCCTAAAGTAATTATACTGCGTTACCTATATTTAATTTAAATATAAATATATTATTTAACCACTAAGGAGGATTCTCTCATGAACAATATTCCACAAATTAAGCTTGGAATAATCGTAGTATCAAGAAGCTGCTTTCCTGTAGCTTTATCAGAAAGACGTCGCAGTGCACTTGTTAAGGCTTTTGACGGAGACCTTTACGAATGTCCAATAGCTGTTGAAACTGAGATTGATGCAAAGAACGCTATTGAAGATGTAAAGAAAAACGACGTAGACGCTTTGGTTGTATTCTTGGGTAACTTTGGCCCTGAAACACCTGAAACAATGTTAGCCGATTGGTTTAATGGACCTGTAATGTATGTAGCAGCTGCTGAAGGTGATGGCGATTTATATGATGGCAGAGGAGATGCATACTGTGGTATGCTCAACTGCAGCTACAACTTAAACCTTCGCGGTGCTAAGGCATATATCCCTGAATATCCTATCGGAACAGCTGAAGAACTTGCTGAGAAGATCAAGGAATTCGTTCCTATCGCTACTGCAATTGTTGGTCTCAAGAACCTCAAGATTATTACATTTGGCCCACGTCCAAATGACTTCCTGGCTTGTAATGCTCCTATTAAAGCTCTCTATGACCTTGGTGTTGCTGTAGAGGAAAACAGTGAGCTTGACCTTCTCGTTGCATACAACAAGCACAAAGATGATGCACGTATTCCTGCATTAGTTGAAGAAATGGCAAAAGAGCTTGGTCCAGACAACAAGTACTCTGGTATTCTCCCCCGTCTTGCTCAGTACGAGCTTACTCTTGCTGACTGGATGGAAGATCACAAGGGCGCAAGCAAGTACGTTGCATTTGCAAACAAGTGCTGGCCTGCATTCCAAACTGAGTTTGGTTTTGTTCCATGCTATGTAAACAGCCGCTTTACAGCAAAGGGCGTGCCAATATCCTGTGAAGTAGATATATACGGAGCACTTAGCGAATATATCGGTATTTGCGTATCAGGCAAGGAAGTTACATTGCTCGATATCAACAATACTGTTCCATCATCCATATACAACAAGGCAATTAAGAACCAGTACAGCTATGAGCTTCCAGAAACTTTCATGGCTTTCCACTGTGGAAATACAGCTTGCAGCTTGCTAAAGAATCCTCATATGGGATACCAGCTTATCATGAAGCGTGACCTAGAGCCTGAACTTGTTGAACCAGATATTACAAGAGGTACACTAGAGGGTGACATCATGGCAGGAGACATTACCTTCTTCCGTTTACAGAGCAGCGCCGACACATCCTTAAAGGCATACATAGCTAACGGTGAGGTTCTAGATGTTCCAACCGAAAGCTTTGGATCAATCGGTGTATTTGCAATTCCTGAGATGAACCGTTTCTACAGACACGTTCTCATCGAAAAGAATTATCCTCACCATGGTGCCGTTGCATTTGGACACTACGGAAAGGCAATTTATGAGGTATTTAAGTATTTAGGAATAGCAGATATCTCCTACAATCAGCCAAAGAGCTTGCCATATCCAAAGGAAAACCCATTTGCATAACATAAATCTCAATGGTTAAGTGTGCTCCAGCTTTGCTGGACGCACGTATCAAAAAGGGAGTATCGCAAAGCTGCTTAAAAGGTAGTTTGCGATACTCCTTTCATGTTCTCTGATGCTTACTGTTGGTAAGCTGTTGATTACTTTGTCATTATTTTATTATCTTGTGGAAATTGAACGCACTTTAATAAGTCTATTAGACTTCCTTGGAATTTTAGGAGAATTTTTAATTTCATAGGTTTACAAATGTATGTTATAATGTAAAACAAAGGATTTTTTAATTAAAGACTTAAGCAGAAATTGTTTTTCGACAATCTACAATTCAGTGAGTACGCCACAGGTATACGATAAAAATGCCGTTAATTACTTATGGCCTAATTGGTGAAAAATGTATTGGAGGAGAAGAATATGAAGATTTTAGCTAATAAGAAGTTGTTGATTATTCCAGTGATTTTAGGAGTTGTTATTGTACTTTTATTTTTAATAAATAAGACACCTTCAGAAGTGTTAAGAAGTAACATAGCACTTAGTGATTTTTCTGTAAATGATTCAACCCCAGGTTCTGCGTCAGCTTCATATATGTATTTTGAAAATTACGAACAAGCAGATAAAATGGCGGATACGATAGTAATTGGTGATGTTGTCAAGGTAAACGCCCCAGCAGAATTAGTTACTGGGGAAGCTACAAACTTTATAACCGGAGAAAAAGAGCCAATGAGTCATGTGTTTACGGTTTCAGAGATTCGGGTCGACAAAGTTATAAAAGGGAAATACTCTCCTGGAGAAATAATTAAGATAAAGCAATATGGGGGAGCATATAATGGTAATGAATATAAAATTGCTGATGAAATTTATTATAAGGTGGGAGAAAGATATATATTCTTTTTAGAAAGCTATCAGGATAGTCCCTGTATGACTATAAACCCATATCAGGGTGACATGTTAATTGTTAATGGTAAAACTAAAGCTAACAATAAGATACAGTTTATTAGCGACAATGTATCAGAAGATATAGCAGAAAACGCACTAAGAGAGAAAGTAAAAAGCCTAAAGAATAAAAAAGAAAACTATAGCGGTAAATAAAGAGTTAGGTTAGTTCAATCAAACAAGGATACAAATAAAGGGGACTGCTACACAGTGTATAAAATTTATTCATTGTGCAACGGGCCCTTTTTGATATGCCTCGGGTGCAAATTTCAAAGCAAACGTTAAAATAAAGTTTACAAACTCATTATAATAGAAATGATATAATTAATAATATGGAGGCGTTTAGATTATGAATTGGTTAAGAAAAATAATGTATGGCAGATATGGTGTAGATCAGCTTACCATGGGATTAATGATCCTATCACTTGTTCTGTCATTTTTACTCCCTCTTTTTAGAGTATTCTGGATTGACTTTCTATTATATATCCCCATGGTGCTAGCACTGATGAGAGTTTTCTCAAAGAACTACGCAAAAAGAAGGCAGGAAAACGAAAAATTTCTAAAGCTATGGAACCCTATAGCCAATTGGTTTAAGGTGAAGTTTAGTATGCTCAAGCAATCAAAGACCCATAAGTTCTTTAAATGCCCAAGCTGCAACACTACAGTACGTGTACCTAAGGGAAAGGGCAAAATAAGTATTACTTGTCCAAAGTGCCATGTAGCATTTATAAAAAGATCCTAGACAAAATTAAAATCTCTCAAAATACCCAAATCCTCAACTTGGAGTACACTAAGGCTGCTATCCTGCAGCTCTTTTTGTACTGCACATGAATCAATCATATTTTCACCGATTAGTCGGAATAATAAAAATACTTGTATTAAGTATTCATAATTTGATTTTATTATAGCAGTAAATATAATTATTATATAGAATAAATCTAAGCGACATTAGTACGAATTATTAGGAGAAACTATAATGAACACAATCACAAAACTTATCCCCGGAATTATAATTACCATTCTTCTAGCAATGGTAGCAATTTTTATAAGCGGGTTTATCCCTTATCATTTGATAAGCGGAAGCGTATTTGCCTTGTTAATTGGAATGTTGTTAAATCCTATCGTATCTAAGTATGCGTTTGTTACAAAAGGAATAGGGTTTACTTCAAAGCAGATCCTTAGACTCGCAATTATTCTTATGGGTTTAACTCTGAGCTTTACACAGGTTTTACTTGTAGGCAGATATTCATTAATAGTAATGGTGTTCACGTTATTCGTTGCATTTGGTGGAGGATATCTCTTTGGAAGACTGTTCAAAATGGACTGGAGGTTGTCCAGCCTTATCTCAGCAGGAACAGGCATATGCGGTGGTTCCGCTATTGCTGCTCTTGCTCCCACCATTGATGCAGAGGATAAGGATATTGCATATGCAATTTCTGCTACTTTTTTGTTTGATATATTAATGGTAATACTTTTCCCTTTGGCGGGAAGATATTTGGGGATGAGTGATATTGGGTTCGGTTTATGGGCAGGAACTGCTATCAATGATACTTCATCAGTTGTTGCAGCGGGATATGCCTTCTCAGATGCAGCGGGTTCATTTTCTGTAATAGTTAAACTTACAAGGACACTTTCTATAATCCCTGTAGTCTTAATCTTCTCCATGATTAATGCAAGAATAAAGGAAAAATCAGCTGATGTGCAGAGTACAGTAGCAAGAAACAAAGTCAGTATTAAGAGTATATTCCCTTATTTCATACTGTTGTTTCTTTTGATGGTTACCATAAAGAGTATTGGAGTTTTACCTGTTGTTGTTAGTGACGGAGCTGCTACACTAAGTAAGTTTCTTATGGTGATGGCACTCGGAGCAATCGGACTTAAGACTAACTTCAATCAGGTGGCTAAGGCCGGCTTCAAACCAATGCTTCATGGCTTCATAATTTCTTCACTTGTTGTAGTGGTTGCGTTTCTGGTGCAGCTAATGCTTGGACAGCTGTAGTAGACTGAAGCAGAAATATAGAAGCCCTGCAATCTATATATGTATATAGATACAGGGCTTTATTGTGTATAGCGTCTATCTAAAAGCACGTTTACCCCTCTTCTCTGTACTTTGCCATAAGAGATTTAAATAGTTCAGCACTGGTAGGAGGTGTGTAAGTAATTGTATTTGCACCTGCTTCGATTGTTTGCATTATACTCTCCTCCGTTGGTCCTCCAGTAGCAATGATAGGGACGTCAGGAAACTTATCTCTAATTCTCCTTACAACCTCAGCTGTCTTTGATGCGCATGATACGTTAAGGATAGATGCCCCCGCGCTAATTCTTGCAGCAATATCTGTTTCCTGCTTTGCAACAGTAACTATAACAGGTATGTCCAACGTATCTCTTAATCTAGAGATAATCTCATTCTTTGTTGGAGCATTTACTACTACGCCAAGAGCGCCTTGATGCTCAGCATGCATTCCTAGATTAATAACCCTCTTTCCGGTAGTTGTCCCTCCACCAATTCCGCATAACACAGGTATATCAGATACTGAAATTATAGCGTGTGTTATAACTGGCTGGGGTGTAAAAGGGTATACTGCCATTACTGCATTGGCATTACAGTTCTTGATAATAGCAACATCTGTAGAAAATAACAGAGATTTTATAGTCTTGCCGAATATTCTCATTCCACTGGCAGTATTAATGATTTCAGGAACTCTGACCATATGCTTACGAAGATTTCCCTGAATTTCTGGAACATACATAAAAATTACCCCCTTCTAAATCATAATATGCACTGTTATAGCATATTTAGTATCTACAGGCACTGGGCTTTAATAAATTTGCTGTGCTATGATTTTATCATAAATTTAGGCTGTGGTAAAACTAAAATACCAAGCCCATGATTATATTTCCTGAACATACTATATCTTGTGACTTTAAATTTTCAGCAAATTTACACCTATACTGTTAAAAATTATATATTAAAAATAACCAAAATATTCGACATTTTTTTCAAATAAACTATTGAAATTGTTTAAATGATAAACTATAATTTAAACTGCATCACGGAAACGATTCCAGTAACGTTACCGGAACGTTTTGACATTTTAACATATGGGAGGAAAGACTCGAAATGATGAAAAAGCTTTTAGCAATGGTTATGGCAGCATCAATGATGTTTTCACTAGCTGCTTGTGGTAATGATACCACTTCTGACTCAACAGGGGCTAATGGAAACAACAAAGGGGAAATCTACTACCTCAACTTCAAGCCAGAAATAGCTGAAGTATATGAGGAAATTGCAAAAGTGTATGAGCAAGAAACAGGTGTTAAGCTTAAGGTTGTAACTGCAGCGTCAGGAACATACGAACAGACACTTAAAGCTGAAATGGAAAGATCAGATTCTCCAACTCTCTTCCAGATAAATGGTCCTAAGGGATATGCTAACTGGAAAGATTACTGCAAAGATTTAAAAGATACTGAGCTTTATAAGCATTTAACAGATAAGTCACTTGCAGTTGAAGTTAATGGCGGTGTTTATGGAATTCCTTACGTTGTAGAAGGTTATGGAATAATCTACAATAACGCAATTATGCAAAAGTATTTTGCTCTTCCAAACAAGGCAACTGATGTAAAGAGCGTTGAAGAAATTAACTCTTTTGCTAAGCTTAAGGCTGTTGTAGAAGATATGACAAAGAACAAGGAAGCTCTCGGCATCAAGGGTGTATTCGCCAGCACTTCACTCAAGCCAGGAGAAGACTGGAGATGGCATACTCACCTTGCAAATATACCACTATACAATGAGTTCTCAAAGAACAATGTTGATTTAACAAGTGATGCAACAAAGGAAATCAGCTTCGAGTTCTCAGACAACTTCAAGAACATTTATGATCTATACATCAACAACTCAACTGTTAGTTCAAAGCTTCTCGGAACTAAGCAGGTTGCTGATTCAATGGCTGAATTTGCACTTGGCCAGGCCGCTATGGTTCAAAATGGTAACTGGGCATGGGGACAGATCAAGGACGTTGATGGAAACACAGTAAAAGAAGAAGATGTTAAGTTTATGCCAATATACACTGGTATTGAAGGTGAAGATAAGCTCAGTCTTGCAACTGGTACAGAAAACTTCTTTGCAATCAATGCAAAGGCATCACCTGAAAAACAGAAGCTTGCTGAAGACTTTATTTACTGGTTGTTCTCAAGCGAAAAGGGTAAGGAATTTGTTACTAATGACTTAGGTTTCATAGCTCCTTTTGATACTTTTGAAGAAACTGAAGTACCAAATGACCCACTCGCTAAGGAAGTTGTTAGATGGATGAACAATGAAAGCACATCAATTATACCTTGGAACTTTACTATATTCCCAAATCAGACCTTCAAGGATAACTTTGGTGCAGCTCTTCTAAAGTATTCACAGGGTAATATGGATTGGGAAGCAGTTAAGACTCAGGTTGTAAACGATTGGAAGGCAGAAAGCGCTAAGTAATTAATATTAATTAGTTGCTAGTATCATCAAAATTTATTTTTATATGTAAGTGCACTCTTGCCTATACAGGCATAAAGTACTTCATGTTTTTATCGAGCTGCCCCGCCAAATACGGGCGGGACAGCTTATTTTTATCAAAAAAACACAAGGTGGTTAAGCCTAAGAGAGGATATTATGGAGAAAAATATAAAGAAATATTTTGGCATATTTGTATTACCCACACTAATCGCCTTTATTATTGCATTTATAGTACCTTTTTTTATGGGTCTATACCTTTCTTTTACAAAATTTACTACTATATCAAATAGTGAGTGGGTTGGATTTGACAACTATATAAAAGCTTTTGAAGAGGGTTCAAACTTCTTGGGAGCTCTGCTATTTACATCTAAATTTACTGTAGTAGCAGTAATCTCAGTTAACCTTTTAGCTTTTACAATTGCAATGCTTCTTACAAGAGGTATTAAGGGAACAAATTTATTCAGAACTGTATTTTTCATGCCAAACCTTATTGGTGGAATCGTATTGGGTTATATCTGGCAATTGATTATCAATGGTGTTCTTATAAATACACTTGGTGTTGATATCACTTTTGATGCTAAATACGGATTTTGGGGCTTAGTAGTACTGATGAACTGGCAGATGATTGGTTATATGATGATAATCTACATTGCTGGTATTCAAAATATCCCTGAGGAATTAATAGAAGCAGCTAGAATTGATGGTGCGACAAAACCGCAGATACTGCGTCACGTAACACTTCCAATGGTTATGCCATCAATCACAATTTGTACCTTTTTAACACTTACAAACTCATTTAAGCTATTTGACCAGAACTTTGCACTAACTGCAGGTGCGCCTGGCGATGCCTCATCAATGCTTGCACTCGACATATACAAGACCTTCTACGGCCGTGTTGGTTATGAAGGCGTAGGTCAAGCTAAGGCAGTAATGTTCTTCCTTATGATAGCAGTTATTGCATTTATTCAGCTATATTTCACTCGTAACAAGGAGGTAGAGCAATAATTATGACAAAACCTAAAATATTTAATAAAGTTATAGTTGCTATAATGATAGTTCTTGCGTTCGTGTTTTTGGCTCCGATATTTATTGTTCTATTGAACTCCTTTAAGGGTCAGTTCTATATATCGGACCAACCGTTTCAGCTACCTACAGCCGAAACCTTTGTTGGCCTCAAGAACTACATTACTGGAATAGATAAGACATCCTTTATAAGTGCTTTTGGATATTCTTTGGGTATTACTGTTCCTTCAGTAGCGGCAATAGTATTATTCACCTCCATGACAGCTTGGTATATTGTACGTGTAAAAAGTTTATTCACTAAACTCCTTTATTACACAATAATAGCAAGTATGATAGTACCATTCCAGATGGTAATGTTCACAATGTCAAAGGTTGCAAATGTTATGAAGCTTGATAATCCAGTTGGAATAATAGTGCTATACCTTGGTTTCGGTGCGGGCTTATCGGTATTCATGTTTTCAGGCTTTGTAAAGAGTGTCCCTCTTGAAATTGAAGAGGCTGCTACAATAGATGGATGCAATCCTCTCCAACTATACTTTGGAGTTGTTTTCCCAGTATTGAAGCCTATATCAATAACAGTTTCAATACTAAATGCAATGTGGATATGGAATGACTACCTCTTGCCAGCATTGGTAATAGGAACAAACTATAAAACTATTCCTGTTGCTGTACAGTATCTACAGGGTGGTTATGGTTCAAGAGATATGGGTGCCCTTATGGCAATGCTTATTCTTGCTATTATTCCTATAGTAGTATTTTACCTGTTTGCTCAGAAACACATCATTAAAGGTGTTGTCGCAGGAGCAGTTAAAGGGTAAAATATACTCATGGAAAAAGGGGGAAGTCAGGTATGAGTAATGTTACAATTAAAGATATTGCAAGAGAGGCAGGATTCGCTATAAGTACCGTATCTCGAGCTCTCAATAATCATCCTGATGTCAGCGATGAGACCAAAAAAAGAGTACAGGAAGTCGTTGACGCCTACAACTTTGTACCAAACAACAATGCAAAAAAGCTAAAACAGCAGACTACTACTG
>JAEZFR010000152.1 GCA_023417285.1 Bacillota bacterium | reverse complement strand
GAGAGTTCAATAAAGGTGCGAGTGAGCTATTAAATATAGCTTCTATAAAGAAACAGGCAGATTTTGAAAATGGGTTTAGTAATCTAGTTGAAATGGAAAAGTCAATAGCAGAATATGAGAATAAGCTTAGACTTTCCTTTAATACATATCTTGCAGATGATTTCAATACTTCAGAGAAGCTAAAAAATACAATTTTGTGGATATTTATAGCGGTAACACTGTTCTGCATAGCACTAGGTATGCTACTTGCATTGTTTGTATCAAGGAAAATATCAAACCCTATAAAGGCAATTTCAATTATGTTGTCCAAGGTGCAAAAGGGTGACCTTACAGCAAGAGTTAAGATGGATTCAAGAGATGAATTAGGTGAGCTTGGGCAGCAAATGAATAGCGTACTTGAAGGACAGCAAAAAATGGTGGAGCATTTTAGGGATACTACCAACGAGATTAGTACTCTCAAACAAAGATTAATAGTCTTGGTTAATCAGAACAGAGAAAGTGTCAATAAGATATCAGGCACTCTCAAACACAATCAGAAAAAAGGATTAGAGAAGAATCTTCAAAGCCTGGATACTCAGGGAATAATAGAGGATGTTAAGGTGGTATCGGAAGAGACCAAGAAGCTTGTAGGAGATGGAATAAAGGTAATTGAGGTTGCTAAGTCTAGAGAAAAATCTATAGAAGAGGCTGAGCAGGTAATAAAGGTGGTCACACAAACTGTCAAATCAATAGCTGAATCAATTATGCACTTAGAAGGCTCGTCCGATAAAATTGGTGAGATTACCAATACTATTACTCAGATTGCATCACAGACCAATCTTTTAGCCCTCAATGCAGCAATTGAGGCGAATAGGGCAGGGAAGGAAGGCAAGGGCTTCGCAGTGGTTGCAGATGAAATCAGAAAGCTATCAAATGCGAGCAATAAGTCAGCAAGTGACATAAAGGAACAGATCAGAGCGATACAAAAGAGTATTAATATAGCTGCTGAGAAGATGAATAGTGGGATGGCAAATGTGGAAAGCGGTGCTACTAGAATCAGTGAAGTGAGAGAGGGTATTTCAGATATTATTACCTCTGTAAATGGAGTTGTAGAGGCTATCAAGGTATCAGCTGAAAAGGCAAATAGTCACTATGAATCAACAAAGCAGTTTGTTGATGTGGTTGAAGGCTTATACCAGTCTGTTGATGAATCTGCTGCATCGAGCGGAACCCTGTATGAGAGCATACAAATGCAGGCAAATACGCTAAAGGACCTTGACCAAATTTCACAACTTTTAAATGAGGCTTCTTTGGAATTAAAGAATATTGCAGATGGAGTAAAAGTTTAAAAATATTTTTTGGTAAATAAAGGTATAAGCCGGGGTAGATGTGGAATAATATAATTAACGGCATACTGATTCAAAATTATAAAATCATTATTTTTGTCCCTCTTAGTAGGGACATTTTTTTTGCTGTTTTATGGAATTCATATTTTATGTTATTTAGAAGGCAAGAAGCCCACAAATTCAGTAGAAATTTGTGGGCTCTCTGTTGCGCTGTCTTAAGGATTATTATTAGAATTAGTAGTACATTTCAATATATTTAATGCAATAATAAGATAGTTTGTGGTACATTAATATTTATATAGGTAAAGCGGAAAGCAAAAAAGTACACAAGAAGGAGCTATTCATGCTTAATAAAAATCAAAAATATATAATTGAAATAACAGGCCTGACCCATGAAGGGCAAGGTGTTGGCAATATAGATGGGTTTGTAGTATTTGTTGACGGAGCCCTACCGGAGGAAACGGTTGAGGTTCTTATAATTAAGGTTACCAAAAGCTATGCAGTGGGAAAGCTGTTGGAGATTAAAAAGCCTTCTGCTCATCGGGTAGAGCCGTTCTGCAAAGTATACAAAAGGTGCGGGGGCTGCTCAATGCAACACTTGGATTATGGGGAGCAGCTTAAGTTCAAGGCAGATGTTATAGTGCAAAACCTGAAAAGGTTGGGCGGCATTGATATGGACAAGGTTAAGGTGCATCCAGCTATCGGAATGGAGCAGCCTTTTCAATATAGGAACAAGGTGCAATATCCAGTGGGGATGCAGAACGGCGAGGTGAAAATAGGATTTTTCGCCAACAGGTCGCACGATATTATTGATAGTGATGAGTGCGAAATCCAGCCAGTAGAAAGCAATTCTATAAGAGAAATTGTAAGGAACTTTGCTCAGAAAAATAGTATTTCAATATATGATGAAGCCTCAGGTAAGGGGCTATTAAGACATGTAATGGTGAGAAAAGGCTTTACAACAAATGAATTAATGGTGGTACTGGTGCTCAATGGCAAAAAGCTACCAAATGCTCAGGAATTGATAAGTGAATTAACCCAGGCCTTACCAAATATAAAGAGCATTTATATTAATGTAAATACCAAGAAGACAAATATTATTTTAGGTAATGAGTGTATATTGCTCTTTGGCCAGAAATATATAAGCGATTATATTGGAAAATACAAGTTTAATATATCCCCATTATCGTTCTTTCAGGTCAACCCAATACAAACTGAGAAGCTGTATAGCAAAGCGCTAGAGTTTGCAGCATTGACAGGTGGAGAAAATGTTTTTGACCTATACTGTGGGATAGGAACTATTTCTCTGTTTCTATCTGAAAAGGCGAGGAAGGTAATAGGGGTAGAGGTTGTACCTGAGGCGATTGCAGACGCCAAGGAGAACGCTAAAATAAACGGCGTACACAATGCAGAGTTCTATGTTGGAGAGGCTGAAAAGGTAATACCAGAGCTTTATAGTAAAGGCATGTGTGCTGACGTAGTGGTAGTAGATCCTCCGAGAAAGGGCTGCGATCAAGTGCTGCTTGACACACTGGTAGAAATGAAGCCAGAGCGTATTGTATATGTAAGCTGTAACCCTGCAACTCTTGCTAGAGATGTGGGCTTCTTGTCCAAGAATGGATTTGAACTCAAAGAGGTTCAGGGTGTGGATATGTTCCCGTGGACTAATCACGTAGAAGCGATAATT
>JAEZFR010000144.1 GCA_023417285.1 Bacillota bacterium | reverse complement strand
TATAAAAAGAGAAGGAAGTGCCGTTCTTGCATATCTTCCATTTAATCCAAGAGTTGAATTTGGAATTCTTAAAGGCTCAATCTATGTTAAATGTACAATAGGTGGGGTGGATTTTAAGTCAAAACTAATGTCAAGGGGAAATGACCAATACTGCATTTTTTTCAGCAAACAACTTCTCAAAAATCTTGGCTTAAATGGAGACGATCATTTTAACGTTCAGCTTGATATAGCGCTAGATAGCCATGATACTGTTGAGGTACATGAGCCTGAAATAATGGATAATGAGACAATAAGAAGTATTATAGAACGCGCCAGTATACGTTCTTTTACTGACAAAGAGATAAGTAGTAGATTAATAGAAACAATATTATATGCTGGGCTTTGTGCACCATCTGCGACAAACAAGCGCCCATTTCATTTTGTTGTTACACAGAACAGAGAGAAAATGTTACATATTATAGGGAATAACCCTTATGTAAAGATGCTAAGTACAGCAGCTGCCTGCATAATTGTATGCGGGGATAAAATTGTCCAAGGTATACCTGAATGGCTAATTGAAGATTGTTCAGCCGCAACCCAAAATATACTTCTTGCGATTCATTCACTTGGCCTTGGTGGTGTTTGGTGCGGGGTAAAGCAAGGTTCTGATTTTTACAAAGATATCGTTAATGAGTTTGGGTTACCAAGCCACATACGACCAGTTTCACTGATTGCATTTGGATATGCTGAAGCGAAAAAAACACAGCCAAACAGATTTGAAACTAACAAAATACATTACGAATCATGGGAATGACATAACATTACTTCTTAGATGTACTTGCTTATAGGTATAAAGGCATACACAAACATATTTATTGTTAATTTTGGAGGAGGATATGAGTAATAAGAAGGCATTAGTTAAAATTTGGTTAGTGTTTTTGGCATTTCTATTCATTTTTATTGCAAACTTTACTATTAAATCTAATATATCACCAACTAGTAGAATGTGGTTGGTGCTTGATGTATTTGCTTTAATTATAGCAATAGTAATATTGGTGAAATATGGGTTACCTAGTAAAAAGCACATAATAATCTCAGTAATATTAGGATTATTAATGTTTCTCGCAGTTCTAAGCATTAATTTTTCGTCTATCAAGTCATTTATTTGTACAACTATTTCTGCTTTGGCAGTACTATCAGTTTGGGAGAGATTTGAAAAGACAGGACTAGTATTATTAGGTTCCAAATCTAAAAAATATATTCTTATAACGATAGGTATTGGAATTAGTGTGGGAGTTGCTTTAGGGATAATTAATCTTGCTCTTTCAAATGGCACACTAAATTTTAAGTTGAATATTGAGTGTATATTGTTGTCATTAAACCCTGGAATATATGAGGAGGTTGCATTAAGAGCATTATTTTATTCCTTTTGCATTGCAATGTTAAATGGCGAAATTGTTACAAGATTTGAGAATTTCACATGCTATTTTATAATGATTATTCCTCATGTAATGATTCATACACCCGAACAGTTTATAAATTTTGGGCTTATAAGCGGGATAATGAGTATTCTAATTCTTACAATTTTATTCGGATTACCTTTTGCAATTCTTCAACGAAAACGAGATATCACCTCTGCAATGATTTCTCATGGATTAGTTGACAGTATACGATTTTGCTTTTTAGGATTACCATATTAAGATAGGTCGTTGTTGAGCGCTATACAATTTTTTTAGGAGAAACTATAAATGTTAAAGAAAATACTAAAAATCTTCATTTGGTAATTAACAAAATACTAACAGAAAGAAAATATAAAAGCGAGGGATAGAAATGAGACTACATCATATTGCATTTTGGACAAAGAATATTGAATTATTGGTTGAGTTTTACAAAAGACATTTTAATGGAGAGGTTCTATCTCAACATGAAAGTGGGGATTTCAAGTGTGTATTTATTAAAATATGTTCGAGTATTACAATTGAAATAATGACTCGTACAAACTTACATAATTTTGATAAAGAAGAAAGGATAGGTTATTCTCATTTTTCAATAGAAGTTGCTAGCAAGGATGAAGTTAATAAATTAACAGATTGTTTTATTGAGCAAAATATTTCACTACAGAAGAATAAAGAGCAATATGATGATGGTTTTTATGAAAGTGCTGTTGTCGACCCTGACGGAAATATTATTGAGATAGCATATGTTGATAGATCGATAAATCCAAACGTATAAATGGACATCGATTGAATACATAAAGTTTATTGAGAATAATGGATTTGAGGTAGAAGATATGAAACCCACTAATGGAAACTTACTTCCAGAGTGTCTATTGTTTTGTATGCCTTAGCTTGTTTTTAAGCTAGTTGAAGATTGTTCGGCTGCAATACAAAATATACTTCTTGCAATTCATTCACCTTGGACTTGGTGGTGTTTTTGTGGGGTAAAGCAAGGTTCGGATTTTAGAAAAGTTAAGTAATCCATGTATTAAAAATATAATTTCTATTGGAGGTTTTTATGAGAGAGGCAGCAAGAGAGATTGGAGAATTAATTGAAATCTTTAGGAATGATTTTTCTAAAGTTAGCGAGGAAACAGCGTCAGTAAGAATAGCAGAAGATAAGTGGACTCTAAAAGAAATAATAGGGCATTTGATTGACTCTGCATCAAACAATCATCAACGTATTGTAAGACTTCAATTAACCGAAGAACTAGAGTTCCCAGACTATAAAAGTGATCAGTGGTTATCAATAGAAAATCACCAAAACATGAAATTCTCTGAACTTCTTACTTTATTTTATTATTATAATATTTTGTTAATCAATATAATATCAACCGTTGATGAGAAGTGCTTAAAGAATATGTGGAATATTAATTGGGATGAAAATACTACTTTTTTTACTCTGGAAAACTTAATAATCCACTATGTAAACCATATGAAAACTCATTTATCCCATTTTAGAGAAAGATTGATGGAGACAGAGGATTTTATGGAGGATAAAAAGAAGCATTAACAAATAGTAAAGCAGCTTTTTTTAATGACTTATAAGAGGTGGATAATGGGGTTTATATGCAAAAAATGCGACCGAGAAATAGTCATAAATTATAATGGACAAAGGGCTGAAACACTTATTGTTATTTGCCCTGTATGTCATTCTATTGTAGAAGCATCTAGTTGTTTTGGCTTTGGCCCAGTATGGCCGGCATGTATATTTTTCGGAGATAAACTAATAGCTAAATTCACTCAAATAGGTGAGTATTCTCAGAAGGAATTTGAATTAGAAGTTCTTGGTGATACTGTACCTTTTGAATTAAGTGAAGAACTAAGAAATAGTAATTATAAAGAGCATTTTACTATTTGTAATATGATTATTAAGTTACTTGAGAAAAGGGGATTTGTTCCGCCAGTTAGTAAAGGGTTGTAAGAAGGTGTGTTAAAGAAATTATGAATTACATTTATATTATAAGGACAAGATAAAATCGTTAAGTTGGAACATAGTTAATATTGCTATATCAAGCATTATAACAGATGGTTCCTATGAATTCATAAAATGATGAAACAATTATTAATGTTGGAGAACTAATCAGATTATTATAGAAATGATTTAGTCTACGGAAGTTTATGAAACATTATCCCTGTTTTGAGTACATATCGGTTGAAGGATATGAATAGGCTTTTCATAAATTGAGGGTGATTAAAAATGAGAGATAAAATTACACTGAGGAACGCAAATCATGGAGATTTAGAAGCTATAATAAGTATTTATAGACAAGCAACAGAGGCAATGGAAAGTACCGGTATATATCAATGGGACCACTTGTACCCCAATGAAGAGATTCTAAGAGAAGACGTTACAAAAAATGAAATGTTCCTAGGTGAATTAGGAAATGAGATAGCTTCGCTTGTCGTTCTAAATCATGAGTATGATAGTGAATATATATATGGAAATTGGCAATACACAGAAGATGCCTTTTGTGTAATTCATAGACTATGTGTTAATCCCGCACATCAAGGCAAGGGTATTGGAAAAAGGACGTTGCATATAATAGAGGAATACTTAAGGAGTAAAAACTATAAAGCTATTCGGCTAGATGCATTTTCTAATAATTCTATTGCAGTAAAAATGTATGAAAAACTTGGATATAAGAGAGTTGGAGAAGTCAATTGGCCAAAAGGCTTATTCTACTTATACGAAAAATTAATTTAATTGTATGTTCTTTAAACACTATCAAGTTGTGCAGGATGTTCAATGTAAATTTTAATATCTTATCATTTTATACTATTTTTGCAATTTGCTATTAGCCTATTTTTGAAATCTGCTATTAGTCTCTTTTACAATACTATAATTTCTCATTAGATTATTTTCTACAAAAAAACTACATTCCATTTGATAGCATATATGTAAAATGATACAATTTAATACAGATGGATAGACACTTTTTATCTTAAATTTTGGGAAGTGTAAAGGGAGGCTGATTTAGTGGATGCAATTGAAACCATTTATAAAAGAAGAAGCATAAGAAACTATTTAGATAAGATTGTAGAAAAAGATACTATCGTTACACTGTTGAAAGCAGCTACAGCAGCACCTACAGCAGCAAATTGTCAACCATGGGAGTTTATCGTTATTGATGATGCTGAAAAACTTACTACTTTAAAAGAGAAATTAATTTTTGCTAGATACAATGCCCCTGCTGCTATAGTTGTGTGCGGTAATATGAAATTAGCTAAGGGCCTGCCTCAAGATATGTGGGTTCAAGATTGTAGTGCAGCAATAGAGAATATTTTAATTGCAGCAACAAGTATTGGTTTGGGTTCAGTTTGGATTGGAGTATATCCTCAAAAGAGCAATGTAGAACAATTAAAAAATATTTTAAATATTCCTGAATATGTAACTCCGCTTGGTTTAGTGTATGTAGGGTATTCAGCTGAAGAGAAAGAAGCAAGAACACGATATGATGAAAAAAGAGTGTATTGGCAAGAGTATGAGCCAAAACGTAAACATAGAACCAAGGATAAACCTGTAATTGGACATTACTGAAGGCTGTGTAGAAAATTTTCATCTATATAATTAAAGGAGAGTGTATGAGAGCTAAAATACTACTAATATCAATTATTATTATGTTAAGTTTAGTTGCTTGTTCAAGTGGCGATAATAGCGACCCCTCAAATGAGGAAGTCGGATTGAAATCAGGTATTGAAATAGATTGGGTTGACTTTATAGTACTGAATGACATTAATTATCATCGTGCTTACCTGGACAATTATAAATTAGAAAAGGACAAAGTAGGAAAAGTCATAGGTAAAGTTGAGTTTACTGTTGCCAACAACATTTATAATCCAAAGTATAAAGTTAAAAATGGAGATGCTGCTTTTTTAGAAAAAGGAACAAAGATATATAAACTAGAAAATTATAGTACAAACTTTAGAGTAGCAGTTTACACAAATAATGAATGGATTTAAACTCGTTGATATTTGCAGTATAGAGTAGTAGAAATCAGAAAGTACAAACAAAGGTTAGAATGTGAGAATTAACAAGGTAGAATGGGAGAATTAAAATGAAATATATTGAAGATTGAGGTGTTTTAAATTAAGGTACTATTATTTCTAGCAAAAGGCTTTGAAACTATGGAGTTTAGTGTTTTTATTGATGTTCTCGGTTGGGCACGGAACGACTATGGAATAGATATACATGTTGAGACTTGTGGCTTCACCAAAACTGTAATTAGTACATTTGGTGTACCAATAATAGTAGATAAGCTAATTAGCGAGATTTCTACAGATGATTTTGAGGCCTTGGCAATACCAGGTGGGTTTGAAGAGTATGGATTTTATGAAGAAGCATATGACGAAAGATTTTTGGAGCTGATTCGCCGGTTTAATCAACAACAGAAAACTATTGCAACAATTTGTGTTGCAGCATTGGCCCTTGGGAAAAGTGGGGTTTTGAAAGGAAGAAAGGCCACTACATATCACCTGAATAATGGACATAGACAAAAACAACTTTCGGAGTTTGGTGTAGATTTCATAAACGAACCCATTGTAATAGATAAAAATATCATTACTTCTTATTGCCCACAGACAGCCCCTGGAGTTGCATTTGAATTATTAAGAATTTTAACATCTGAAGACAAAATGAACATTATAAAGAAGGCTATGGGTTTTATAGAAACATAAGAGCTTTTTTATTGGATACAATAGAAACACTTATCTTGATAAAGACTTTTATTAACCACATAATAGCAATTTAATCAGGAGGAACAAAATGACTGATAATACTCAACGGTTTAGTGGTAAAGCTGGTGTCTATGCAAAGGCAAGACCGAACTATGCTCCAGATTTTGTTGACTGGCTATTCTCAAACTATGTTTTGAAATCAGATTCTGTTATCGCAGATATTGGTTCTGGAACAGGAATACTCACAAAGGTACTAGTTGAAAAAGATATTCATGTGTATGCTGTTGAGCCTAACGAAGATATGAGAAAAGTAGCAGAGAGCAATTTAAAAGACAATAAATTTTTTCATTCAATTAATGGAATGGCTGAAAGTACTGCCTTGCCAGAAGGTAGCATTGATATAATAACTGTTGCACAAGCATTCCATTGGTTTGATGTAGAAGCATTTAAAGAAGAATGTAAAAGGATTTTAAGACCAAAAGGAAAAGTTATTTTAGTTTGGAACCAAAGAGATAGCAGCTCTTCTTTTGTAAAAGAGAATGCGGAAGTTTTTAAGAAATACTGCCCTAACTTTACTGGATTCAGTGGGGGAATTGATAAAATAGATCAGAACATAGAGCTATTTTTTAATAATAATTATTCCAAAATACACTTCAATAATGATTTAGCATTTGATAAAGATGGATTTATAAACAGATGTCTTTCTGCTTCATATGCTTTACGCCAAACTGATGAAAAGTACGATGAATTTGAAAAAGAGCTAGAATTACTTTTTAATAATTATTCAAAGGATGAGATATTAATTATGCCAAATGAAACAGTTGCATATGTTGGTGAATTATAGAAGTGAAAATAATGTTGGCTTAGCAACTGATTATTGACGATGGTAATTCTTTGGAAGTATCATCAATACAAAAATTAACTTAAAGTCAACCTAAAGGAGATTTATATATGATACTATCTGGAAAGCAAATATTAAAAAACATTGGGAAAGATATTGTAATTGAACCTTTTGATGAAAAATTAATCAATCCTAACAGTTATAACCTAAGGTTGCATAATGAACTTCTGGTATATGA
>JAEZFR010000111.1 GCA_023417285.1 Bacillota bacterium | reverse complement strand
CGCTCTGTTTCTACACATACTCCTAAGTCATAAAAAGGTATAAATAAAATTTGCCCATTAAAATTAATACTGAACTCATATCCTACTCTATTTTGATTATAAACTAGTTTCACTTTGTTGGAATTATTGTTTTTTTGCACAACATTATGTAAATAATCTATATCATACATTAGTAATACCGCACCCTACCTTAAATTTTTCGGACCATTTGCAATTCGGGTTAACCAGTAATGCTTTTGCAAAGCAACCTGCACAAACATCTTTGTCCTTACAATCAATACATTCATCTGTCGGCGGACTTTTTAGTTTTTTCATTTTAGACGACAGCTCAGAGCATAGTATATCTGTAAGCGTGCCGTTATAGATGTTACCCATTTTCAAATGTATAGGCATTGTAAGACATGGAACAACATCTCCATCCGCTAAAATACTAATTTGAGAAAAACCAGCTCCACAATTAACCGGTTTATATTGCTTAGTTATCTCTCTATAAGCATCCTCTCTAGAGACAATAGAGAAGGATTCTGAATTTAATTCTTTTTTTAACTGAGAGGCTTTGTGATTCAAACAAATAGTTTCTTCAGTGGTCAATTCCAATTCTTTATCGCACCTACCAAGCCCTAAAACAAATCCATATTCAAATGATTTAGCCCCTATTGTCTTTGCCAAGTTTGCCACATATTCAATCTGATGCATGTTGATTTTTGTTATAGTCATTATAACTGCTGTGTTTATATCATTACTTGATAAACGAGAAATAGCATTGATTGCCGAATCATAGGCTTGTGGATTATTTCTAATCTGATTATGAATTTCTTTATCTCCATCCAAACTAATTCTGACTTGTGTAACATTTTTCTTGATAACCTTAATAATATCATCGTTAATGTAGAAGCCACTTGTGTTCAAAATAAATTTATAAAATTTAGGAGCATAGATTTCTATAATTTTTAGAATATCTTTATGTTCAAAAATTTCTCCACCAGTTAACATTATGCTGAAAACACCCATTTTACTGGCTTCATCCAGCACTTTTGAAATATCTTCGTAAGGGATATATAAATTATTATTTGGTTGAGCATCCACATAACAATGAATGCATCTCATAGGACACTTTTTTGTTACCTCCAAAGATAAACTCATTGGAGCATCAACCAAAAAACTACCTGTTATATTTCTATTCACACTGACAGTGCCATCATAAATTTCAACAATTCTTTCGGTAAGTGCATTTGATATAAAATCATTAATAACATTATTTACTTCATTTTCTGATGAATCATATTCATCTAGGAGTTTAATTCTAATATCTTTTATACTGTTATTTCCATCACATAATTCAAGAATTTCTGCACCGATTGTGTTAAGTTCCAGTACATAGTCCAACCTGTCAATAAAAGAAACAATACTACTTTCAGTCCCCTTATGCATACGTACATTTTTAGCCATTACATATTTCATGTTAAATAATTCCCTCACTTATTATTGTAGATTCAATTAGAAGTAACCACTCATTTTTTTGAGCAGTTACTTCTAATTGAATCTAATGTTATAGTGCAACATTTGCTACTGTGCAAACTGGAAGAAATGGGCTTGCTGCTAGGCTAGCCTGTGATCCTGGGCATACTGCACATGCAGCTACACAAGCTTTCTTTGTAATAGTAGCTTTTTTTAAGCTTTTTTTCATTAGTATCACCTCTGTTTCCTGTATACTATGTATTTAGACAACAAATTAATTTGTTGCTCGACCCGAAGACTTTTATCTTAATTTTAATTAAAAATATTATTTAAGAGGAAGTTATTAATCAACTTCACTCTACAAAATATGAATTAATTAAAATTAGATGTAGATTTAATATTTTAACAATCATTATCTTTTCCTTAAATAAACTACCACATTTATTGTATTTTTGTAAACATTAACCATTCGAGTTGTTTTTTCATTATTCTTTGAAATTTACATTTTTAACATAAATAATAATAGTAATTATGTAAAATTATATCGTTTTAAGTTAATAATAAAAATTATCTGTTAATCTTCTTTTATTTTTGTCAAATTTGTCATATAGAAATTCGACATAAATGCCAAAAATATTTAAAATATGTGTTACATTTATTCATCTTGTTAAAGCCCTACGTTTCTTTACTCCCAATCATACCCGTCCAAAAAACTGATTATCAATCTGGAATCCTCGTAAACTGTTATCTTCTCCACCATCTTAAAATACAACTCAGCGTCAAACTGTTCTAATGGATCAGCAGCATCAAAAACATCAATGAACCTCTTGGCCGTGACTCTTTTGAGAATATCCTCACTGTTAATCTGTTCCTTCCATTTACTCATAAAGTGCTCCCTGTTTTCCAATACCGCATTAAAAGCACTTACAAATGCCATATAAAGCACCTTGTCATCAATATGCCTGTTGTTACAGCCTTTTTTTCCCTTAATCACATACTTATTATTGCATTGCCACACTATCCTTCTGAGCCTTTCATTTGTTGAATTCCATACCTTTCTTCCATAAACACCTCCACAGCAGCCGCATATTATTCTTCCGGCGAAAGGGTTTTCTGTTGTAGCATAGTCGCCTCTTTTCAAGCTGGACAGCTTCCCATAACTCCTTGTCTATTATCGCAGGATGACTTTCTTCCACATAGTACTGTGGAACCTCTCCGTTGTTTACGACTCTTTTCTTTGACAGAAAGTCAACTGTATAGGTCTTCTGAAGCAAAGCGTCTCCTTTATATTTCTCATTACTCAGCATTTTCCTGATACTGCTTTCATACCACTTTGCTAAACCATTCCAGTTTGGGACGCCTTCCTTCTCAAGTTCTTTGACTATCCTGTTTGGTCCTTTTCCATTTAGGTAATCAGTATATATCCTTCTGACGATTTTGGCTTGTTTCTCGTTTATGATAAGGTTTCCGTTTTCATCCTTGTCATAGCCCACGAATTTTTTATGGTTTACTGTTACTTTACCCTGTTCGAATCTTCTTCTGATTCCCCATGTACTGTTAGCGCCGATCGCGCGGCTTTCTTCCTGAGCTAAACTCGAAAGTATACTAAGAAGGACTTCCCCCTTGCTGTCCAACGTCTGTATATTCTCTTTCTCAAATATTATTTCTATACCAAGCTCCTTTAGCATCCGTACGAAATTTAAGCAATCAAGAGTATTCCTTGCAAATCTTGATATAGATTTGGTTATTATCATGTCTATTTTTCCTGCTTTGCAGTCCTCAATCATTTTATTGAACTGTTCGCGCTTTTTGGTGTTTGTTCCCGATATACCCTCATCTGCATATATCCCTGCCATTTCATAATCAGGATGGTTGGTTATATAGGTCGTATAATAGTTTACTTGTGCTTCGTAGCTTGAGAGCTGCTCGACTTGGTCTGTTGAAACCCTGCAATATGCTGCCACTCTCTTTTTGTGTGTTTCTATGTTTTCATCATGCAGTGGTCTGTTTGCTCTTGCTGGAATAACTGTAATGCTTCTTGCCATTTTTTATTGTCTCCTTTACAATTGTAGGTTCATGTATATTAAGCCTGCTTACAGCCTCATCGTCTAGTCTTGTCCCCGGACATGCTGCCTTACCATTTCTTATATAATTGCTGCACTGCCATACTATTTTTCTGCAGTCTGCTTTACTGTTCCAAGTTCTGCGCCTTAATACGGCTTGTCAATGACGGTGATAAAATGTAAGAAAATAGCGGTTAAATTTTGTATGTATATGGCGGTAACAAAATAACTTATGATACACTCCAAATAAAACTTATGGAGTGTATCAGGAATGAAAGGAAACTA
>JAEZFR010000101.1 GCA_023417285.1 Bacillota bacterium | reverse complement strand
CTTTATCATCAATTGGCTGCAATATCTTAGAGATTTCGTTTAGTATTTTACCAGGCACTATTACACTAAAGTCATTAATATCAGCATCAATATCTTTTCTTCTTAATGCAAGTCTAAAACCATCAATTGCAACAAAAACTAATTCCCCATCTTTAGCTTCAATTAGGCCCCCTGTTAAAACAGGTCTATTCTCTTCAGTGCCAACAGCAAAAACTGTTTGTCTTATCATATCCCTAATGTCTTTTTGTGATAAACAAAGAACATTCTGCTTTTCCACTGATGGGAGAGCTGGATAACCTGATGGATTAATACCTTTTATTTCAAAATGTGAATTTTCACACTCCACAACTACTAGATTGTCTTTAACATCAATCAAAACTTCACTATCTGGCAGTCTTCTAACAATATCTCCAAAAATCTTAGAATTAATAACAATAGCTCCTGTACTTCTTATATCTGCTTCAACAAAACACTCAATTCCAATTTCAAGGTCATTACCAGTAAGCATAAACTTTTCTTCCGCTTTTAAAAGAATTCCTTCAAGTATTGGTAATGTAGTTTTTGAAGATACAGCTTTCTGAACAATATTTATACCATTTAACAAATTTTCTTTTGAACAAATAAGCTTCATTCTTAAACCTCCTGTAAAATGCATGCATCTTATATTAAGTAACAGGCTTTATAAGCTTAGCATGTTTATATTAATAAATAATAAATAAAATTAGTAATAATAGTAGTAAGTCCTGTGATACATGTGAATAACTGTTAAAAAACTGAGGTAGTAATGGTTTGGTTATGTGTGTTACTTGTGAATAATTTGCTCAAATTTATAAACTAATAAACAAACTTATCCCATAGTTAGAGTTATTCACAGATAACAATCACCATATCAACAAAAGCTGTTGATAAAAGTTTAATAAAATCTACTTACCTGTGATATTTTTCCTTAGTTCATCAACGGTACGTTTTACCTCAGCACTATTCTTGACGTCTTCAAGAATTTTTTCACATGCATGTATAACAGTAGTATGGTCTCTTCCACCAAAATCATCTCCTATTTTAGGTAATGACATATCTGTTAAATCTCTGCAAAGAAACATCGCAATTTGCCTAGGAAAAGATACATCTCGTGAACGTCTCTTTGATTTAAGATCTTCAATTTTTAGGTTAAAGTACCTAGCTACGGCTTCTTGGATAGTCTTAGAATTAATAATAACTGCTTTACTATTGCTGAACATATCCTTTAAGGCCTCAATTGCTAACTCAACCGTCACAGGATTTTCTGTAAGAGATGAATATGCAATTACTCTATTTAGGGCCCCCTCTAATTCTCTTATGTTGGATGCTATCTTATCAGCAATAAATACCATAACATCATTAGGAACATCTAAATTCTCTAGCTGAGCTTTTTTACGCAATATCGCTATTCTTGTTTCTAAGTCGGGCGGAGCTATATCTGCTATAAGTCCCCACTCAAACCTAGATCTTAATCTTTCCTCTAATGTTGTAATATCTTTTGGTGGTTTATCGCTTGAAATTATTATTTGCTTATTTGCTTCATATAACGCATTAAAAGTATGGAAAAATTCTTCCTGTGTTCTTTCCTTACCACCAATGAATTGAATATCATCTATTAACAAGACATCTATATTTCTATATTTATATCTAAATTCTTCATTTTTATCATCTTTTATTGCATTGATTAGTTCATTAGTAAACTTTTCAGATGATACATACAAAACTCTTGAAGAAGAATTTTGACTTTGAACAAAATGACCTATTGCATGCATGAGATGAGTTTTTCCAAGACCAACTCCCCCATATAAAAATAAGGGATTATAGGCCTTTGCAGGTGCTTCAGATACAGCAAGGGATGCAGCATGAGCGAATCGGTTACCATTACCTATAACAAATGTATCAAATGTATATTTAGGATTTAGATAAGAAGCATTAGTCTCCTCACTATAATCATTTGATGGTTGTTGTGAGCTACTTACTGGCATTTGTGAAGGAATTATAAAATTAATATTATAATCCTTATGAGTTAGCTGCTTCATTGCAGCCTTTATAAGAAAAGAATAGCGTGATTCCAAAATACCTTTTTGGAAATCAGCTGGTACTCCAAGATTAATGGTATTAGAGTCCATGGAAATTGGCTCAATTGTCAAAATCCATGTATTAAAGCTGATTTCTGTCATTTCATTCTTTAATAGCTCTAATGTCTTCATCCAAATATCATTTAACTGTGAATTCATTCTTCTCTGCCCACCTTGGTAATCCAATATTTAATATAAAAAACAGTCAAAAAAAAATAATAATACAAAAAAATGTCGCACAAACAAAAATATTAATGTTAGTTTGATTTTTTCTTTTGTGGATATTATTTCTTAAAACAAACATGTTATAAACATTTTTTCACAAATAAAACCGAAGTTATCAACAAGTATTTAATAATATAACATGGAAATGTGGAAAATTCAATACAAAATAATAAAGATATCCACAAAAAAATATTTTTTTCCACCGACATATCCACAGGTATTAATACTTTTATATAGGATATAACTATATATAGAAAACAGTATTTTAATATGCACCATATCTTGTTATTTATTAATAATAATTATGAAGAAAATAGAAAAAAATCTCTAAATGCGACATAGCAAATAGCCTTGACAGGGTTAGAACACATAATATATAATAGGTTCGGTGTCTTTAAAAAGAATACACTTTAATTAATTATATAAGGCAAACTAGATCGGGGGTGTACCAATTGTTAAGAACATACCAACCTAAAAAGAGACATAGAAGTAAGGAACATGGTTTCAGAAAAAGAATGAAGACTGCTAATGGCAGAAAGGTATTAAGAAGACGCAGATTAAAGGGAAGAAAGGTTCTTTCAGCATAAGACCGCATAAATGTGGTCTTTTTCTTTAAATGTGTTATTTTCCTTATTGGGATATTACGTAACATGAAAAATACTGTGACTTTAAAAAAAAATTATGAATTCTCGAGAGTTTATAAAAAAGGTAGCTTCTATGTTGGAAGGAATATAACTCTATATGTCCTTCCAAATAGGCTTACCATAAATAGACTGGGGGTTTCTGTTTCAAAAAAAGCCGGTAAGGCTGTTGTAAGAAACAGGAAGAAAAGATTAATAAGAGAAGTATATAAGAACTATGAAGATAATATTTTATTTGGATATGATATAATAATAGCAGCGAGGTCCAATCTGGAAGTACCAAAGTATTCAGTACTTTTAAAGGAGTATAAGTATCTTTTAAAAAAGCTTAAAATATTATGTACAAGCCAGGATAATGTCGAGTGTAGTTTAGACGAATAAAATATATAAGACCAAATGTTATATCAGAGCAATAGGCAGGCGATTTTATTGATTAGAAAAATTTTTATAGCACCAATACGTTTTTATCGAAAATTCATATCACCAATGAAAATAAGACCCTCCTGCAGATTTTATCCTACATGCTCTCAGTATGCCATTGATAGTATTATGAAACATGGTTGTATAAAAGGAACGTATTTTGCAATAAAGAGAATATTAAAGTGTCAACCCTTCCATCCTGGAGGGTATGACCCTGTGAAATAGATTATACTATAAACCGCTTTTAGGAGAATAAAATATGGATTTTTTAGCCCGTCCGCTTGGAATTTTTTTATACTGGATATATGATACCGTGGCTTTTCAGAATTACGGTCTTGCCATAATAATATTTACAGTTCTTGTTAGAATTGCACTATTTCCACTTACACTTAAACAGTACAAGTCCTCAGCTCAAATGCAAAAATTTCAGCCAATACTTCAAGAAGTACAGCGAAAATATGCCAATGACAAAGAAAAACTAAATCAAGAAACAATGAAATTATATCAAGAGCACAAGATCAATCCAGCCGGAGGATGTTTACCGCTACTTATACAAATGCCAATACTTTTTGCATTATGGCAGACAATAACTAAGCCTCTTAAGTTTATGCTTGGTTTTACAGATACCCAGCTTACGGAACTTGCTACAAAGGCTAATATAACAGGGAGTACTTACCTTGAAATAGATACTATTACTTATTATGTTAAAAATGGAATGGGAGACCAGGTAGGAAACTTAAATATGTTTTTCCCATCTGAGAGCTTTGGTATTAACTTAGGTACGGTGCCACAGTGGCATCCCTCCACTCTGTTTTCAGATCCCAAATAC
>JAEZFR010000349.1 GCA_023417285.1 Bacillota bacterium | reverse complement strand
CCCCATCAATTAAGTAAATGCCATTGTTACTGCCTTTTTTAAAGTTATCGGTATCCCAGCCCCATAATGCCCGTTTATCATATGGCTCCATGTATGTACCGCTAGGGTCAAATAATTGAACAGAATTATAGTATTCATCATCTTCTTTTCTTATTGTACCAACACCAATATACATATTGTATTGGCGTGCCAACTGCCTAATCTGTTCTAGATAAATATGTATAATTTCAAAATCTATTTCCTTTACGCTGGGGGTTTCAATAGGAGGATACCCACATAACGCACACTCATGGAAAATCATTAATCTAACATTTTGTTTTGATCCTTCTATAACTGCTTCTTTTATATTATTAAAGTTCTCTTCTATCTTAGAGCTAGTATCAAACTGATATATTCCTATTCTCATAAGCATTACCCCTCTTGTTATCTCTATATGTTGTTAACTCTATATCTTGCTATCTCTATATCTTATTTTCATTGATAATGTCTTCTAATATTTTGACCGCATCACTGACATATTTGGGACACTTTGTTTCAAATATATCCGTAGCTCTTGCAGCAATGAGCTGCTTCTCGTCACTCAAATCAACATTCAACAGCTCTGTGCAATTAATTGAGCCATTAATCTTTCTAAATCTATGAGCAAAGTCTTTTACCAGAAGATAATTTCTTGCCTTTGAATATTTATCATCATCTTCATCTTGTCCATAGATTAAACCCAACACCATAAAAGCCCCAGTCACCGCGCCACATGCCTCACTTAAGTATCCCATTCCTGCTCCGAATGAGCCTGAGATTCTTAATGCAGTTTTGTTATCAATTCCATATTCTCTTGAAAAAGCAGTAAAAACAGATTGAGCACAATTAAACCCACTACTAAAACATTCACATGCATAACATTCTCTATCCATAGTTAATTAATTAATCTCCTAGTTAATATTTTCTTTAGTTAATCTGTTACACGGTTGTTTATTCTATTTCCTTTTGAAATAGTGTTAATACTTCTCCGAACATCTCTATCTCTCCTACAGCCATAAAGCCCATACGCTCATAGTATTTGCATAGCCCCTCAACACTTGATGAACAATCCAACCGTATATAACTAATGCCCTCGTCCTTGGCTTTATTCTCTATGTATTTCAGAATTGCTTGCCCAATGTTATTGCCCTTTAGGGTTCTTTCCGTAGTAAAAGAATGAATATATACTGCTCTATCATTCCTTTTTCCCCAAAATAGTTCGTCCTCATACTGCAATCTGTACATCCCAACAAGCATAGCTCTACTTTCAACCAGAAAATCTTTATCCTCTACAAAAAAGAATTGATTATTCTGAAACCCTTCAGCAATCCAATTTACATAGATCTCCTCGGGATTGTTCCAATTTTGCCAGTAGTCAATATTCTGATTATTTAGCCACTCTGCTGCATGCTTTAGTAAACTAAGTGCTGTGTCTAGCTCACATAAAGCAGCTTTTCTGAAATATAAATTCATAGCTCCACCCATCTTAAGTTTGATAATTGTGCACATTGTCCCAGTTCTATACACCCCATTACTTCCTCTGCCTTAACAACATATAAGCATTATAATATACTAATCTAAAATTCTTTTGACTTCAATTAAGACCTCCGTATGATGATGGCCTGTCAAAGCACTGAATAGAGTACCTTCAATTTTTATACGTTTATCCAGATACTTTTTAATAGATTTTAAGTCTTCCTCACCTAAAGGTACCACTTGTATCTCTTTAACATCAAATGTATCCGAGTTCATTATGTCCCCTTCTTGTGCCTTAACATTAATAGGTTTATCCAGTTGCAGAATATATGGATACTCCTTTGCATCATTCTCGGGGTCCTCTCCATATCCTGGCTGCCCATAATACATACGAGTAATTAATGTACCTTCCAATGTTGATACATTAGGTTCAAAACTATATTCTTGATCTTCTTTTGTACTGACGCTGCATGAACACAGCAGTACCAATGTTGTCAAAAGCAAACACAAACTAATTATTTTTCTCATAAATACAAACTCCTTATATAGTTAGTGACTTATGGTTATGTTAAAATCCCTATATATGGTTAGGTGCAAAACTATATTAGCCTTTCATTTATATATCCAAAAAGTTTTGTACATTATGCTTACGCGTGTGATATCATTCTTTATATGATTTTAATAAAAATCTCGTTAGTTGTATCATACGAAAACTGATTTGTAAGCAAAGTATTGCACGAGGCCAGATTTTCATTTTCAGGCTGAACTATAATACGTTTTGCATTTGGAATATGACTTATTGCATCTACTAACCAACTTATAATTTCTTTTCCATAACCTTTTTTTAAATAATCCTGCTCACCAATTAAGTAATCAATGCTATATGTACCTTCTAATTCAACATTCCCGTGCCAAGTCTCACCACTATTTTTAAATTCGTAGTACTGACAAAAGCCTATGGGATTACCATTACATTCAACAATGAAATGGTTTATCCAATGGAATTCTTTTTCTCTGTTTTCAACTTCATATATCCAGTCTAATGGCTCATGATACCACTTTGCAACATGAGGTACATATAGCCATTTTTTAAACATCGGTACATCTTCATCTACTAACTTCCTAACACTAATTTGATTATCCATAAATCTCCTTTCAATGTATTAATAATATTTTTTACTTAATTTTAAAACATCTGATACCGTCTTAATATCAGCGAGCTTAGTATTTAAATATGTATTTAATTTTTTATCAATAACGAAACCATTGCTTTTGTTAAAATAAACCCCTACTTCATCAACTTCAGTTTTCTTATTTGAATTCACATTTGCTATAATGATAATATCCTTCCTATTATCATTATTTACATCTCTAAAAGCTACTGCTGTGATACCATAGTATCCTAAACTGTTAGAAAATAACGCTGGAAAGGTATATTTAACTTTACTGTTCTTATCTATTAGATAAAATCTCATATCTTTTTTTATTCCGTTTTGTGTGGAATTAAAGCCTGATACAAACCAAACATCTCCATATGGGATTAAGTTGGTCAAAAAGCACTGATCCCTAACTATTTGAAAGTCTGTAGCTACAAAATCAGATTTGATACTGTTCCATAATGTATTTGATTTTATATACTTTGTAAGGTCAGAAAACTTTAATGAAAATAGAGTGTAATCCCCTATAGCATGATAAGTACTAATAGAAAATACTATTCCTTTTGAAGTAAAATAAAACTGAGCATTCTTATCAAAATCATATTTTAGGTTATTAATTCTAAACATATCTTCCTTTAACTCCATCAATGTGTCAGCAGGTAATTCAACAGGATCATTAAGAAATTCCGACTTATTAATGAATAATTTAAGAAAATCATTATTAATACTAATAAGCTCAGGTAAAACAATTTTATTTCCATTGTTCATATTGATATTTATCATAAAACATTCGTTATTAGGGTGAGGCGCAGTCATGACATTAGAATTTCCTGAAAATTTAATACTTAAAATATTGTCACTGCTCCACATTATTGCATAATCTAAATCATACCAATCAAAAATTATATCAGAGTCTTGCACAGCCACTAATGCAGTATCTTTTATTAATTTATTAATTTTAATTTGCTTAGTTTTATCTTTTATACCGCTAATTTGAGGATAAAAAATGCCTATTGTCTTTGAATTTTTATCATATTTAGTCCTCACAATATTATAGTTTGATGCTACACCATTTATTTTATCAACTCCATTATTCGATATGTTTGCTGCAAGAGAGCTTTGTGGTGTAGTTAATACCAACAGAATTAAAATCGCATATATAGTTCTTTTCAACATGTTTCTCATATATTACCTCTTATTTTCTAAGTAAATGTTCTAAGTAAAAGCCCTAAGTAATAGCATTATTATACAATAAAAGTATGCATTTACCAATAATACCATGAATTTTAGTAATATTAGTGAAATGCCTATAGGCTCAGTTCCATATGCCTATCTAATTCTGTAAAACCAAGCTTTTTATACAATAGATATCCCATGTCGGTGTAATCTAGTAATATTTTCTTTACTCCACAATTCTTTACTTCTTCAAATAACATATGTAGTAATTTTATAGCATAACCTTTATTTCTATATTCCTCTACGGTATATACATTCAGTAGCTCTGCAAGTTTCCCTGATGGGCAACTTGGCAGTGGCACCATTTGATATATACATGCCATGCAAGAAGAAACAATCCTGCTTTCTTCTGTAGCTATAAAAATAATTAAATCATCTTTATCAATATGCTCATGCAAATATTGCCTTGTGCTCTGCTTAAATGCTTCTATATCAGATATATTTCGAATAGACGTAACAAACTCTAATCTATTTTCTAAAAACGTATCAATATCAGCTCTGTTAGCTCTCCTAAATTCCATTTGTTGACCTCTATGCTTCCTTTTCTACTTATATTACATTTATATAGTTTTAGGGCCATTATTTTTGATGAAGCTTGTTATAAGTATGTACCCTGTAACAATAGGAATAAGTTCAATAAAAATCCCTCTGTAAATGGC
>JAEZFR010000339.1 GCA_023417285.1 Bacillota bacterium | reverse complement strand
TTTCCTATTGCGCTACCTGTGATGGGGCTTTTTATAAGGGTAAAGATGTAGCAATAGTGGGCGGTGGTAATACTGCTATAACAGACGCAATATTTTTAGCGTATTATTGTAAAAAAGTCTACTTAATCCATAGAAAGAATACCTTCAGGGCTGAAGCAAGACTCGTTGAAAACCTTAAAAATCACAATAATATCGTTTATTTATTAGAAAGTCAGGTAGTTGAATTAATAGGAAGTGATTCACTTGAACAAATTGCAGTTATGAATAATATTACTGGAGAAAAGACGTTAATTAATATTGATGGCTTGTTTATTGCTATAGGACATATTGCGGATAATTCTTTCTGCTCTGATATTATTAAAATTGATTCTTCAGGGTATATTATTGCTTCTGAGGACTGCGCCACAAATATTCCAGGTATTTTTGCTGTGGGAGATTGCAGAACCAAACATATCAGGCAATTGGCCACAGCAGCTGGCGATGGTGCAGTGGCAGGAATAGCAGCATGTGAATATATAAATGACGAGATTAATAGATAATAAAAGGAGGCTTTTTTAGTTATTAAGTTGTTTATAGCTACTCTTAAGAAAATATTACCATAAAATAAGCCTTACATTAGTTTGTAAAAAATGATAAAATATAAATATAAATTAATTAGTAGTGAGTCAAGAAAAGCTTTGTAAATAATTACTTTGCTCAAAAGACAATTTCTAAAAATGAATTTAATAAGCTTTTTAATGATCTTTCAGTCTCGGAAAAAGAAATTAACGAGCTTAGAGCCGAGAGAAGCAAAGTAGATGGTTAAGTTTATCATACAACGTGTAGATTGACTAACAAAAGGCCTGTTGTCAATACTCACGTTTATTTTTATCTTCGAACTATGAAAAGGGGTATTTAAATGTATCAGGTTGGTGATTTTGTAGTATACGGTAAGTCGGGTGTGTGCAAGGTGGAAGACGTAGCAGAGATAGATACATCTTGGAATGATAGCAAAAAGCTTTATTATACTTTGCAGCCTGTGTATCATCAGGAAAAGATTTTTACTCCTGTAGATACGGCAAATTTTATCAGACCAGTTATTTCTGATGTTGAAGCAAAACAACTTATTGCTGATATCCCTGATATCAGTCCTGAAAATATAGGAATGAGTGATATCAGAGTGTGGGAAGGCTTTTATAAACGTTGTATAGATACACAAGAGTGCACTAACCTCTTATTAATGCTAAAAACAATGTACTTTAAGAAAAAGCAAACAGAACAAATTGGAAAAAAGTTTGGACAAATTGATGAACGTTTTATGTCAATGGCAGAAGATCTGTTATATGGGGAATTTTCAGTTGTACTAGATATGTCAAAGGACCGTGTAAAAGAATATGTGGGAAGTTACTTCGAACGTAATATGCAGTAGTTTTTATAGCTAGTACTTTTTATAACAGTTATTGGTATTAATAAGCAAACAAAGAGCAGAAGTTAAAAACTTCTGCTCTTTGCAATCATCCGGGCAAAACAAAAGAGAGTATTACCTTAGTAATATTATTATAATGGGTAATATTTTTGCAGTCAATAAATTTTTAAATTTTGGAAATAATTTTATTAGCATATAAATGTTTTTTGAAAAAAACATATTATTATGATAGAATAATGTCATCTATTGATATTATTGGTTTGTGTTTGGGTAGAATATTTATATATAAAGTAGGGGCCTTTATGAAAATATTAATGTTTTCATGGGAATATCCACCTAGAATTATAGGTGGGATATCAAGAGTAGTATACGACTTGGCTCAGAATCTTGGCGATAATGGTAATGAAGTACATGTAATTACATGCTGGGAACCTGGGACTAAGGATTATGAATTGGATAAGTTTGTTCATGTACATAGAATACATGTTTATAATAATATTTCAAACAATTTTGTAGAATGGGTTATGCAGCTTAATTTTGCATTGCTTGAGTATTCAATAGAATTGCTCAAAAAGGTTTCTTTTGATATAATACATGCTCATGATTGGCTGGTTGCATATGTGGCAAAAATATTAAAACAGAGCTTTAATTTACCACTCATTACTACCATTCACGCTACTGAAAGCGGACGAAACAATGGAATCCATACTGATATGCAGAATTCAATATCAAATATTGAAAAATGGCTTGTTACTGAGTCTGACAAAGTAATAGTAAATAGCAATTATATGAAAAAAGAAATTCAAGCTATATTTAGTCTAACTGAGGACAAAATATGTATTATTAATAATGGGGTTGACTTAAACAAATTTATTAATGTAGAATTTGATGGTGATTTTAGAAAGAACTATGCCTCTGCCAATGAAAAAATAGTTTTCTTTGTGGGAAGGCTAGTTAATGAAAAGGGAGTGCATGTATTAATAGATGCAATTCCAAAGATAGTTAAGAATTATAGTAATGTTAAATTTGTTATAGCGGGGAAGGGCCCGTGTCTCAGAAGTTTAGTTGAGCAAAGCTATACATTGGGAGTGAATAACAGGGTATATTTTACAGGCTTTGTATCTGAGGAAGTATTGTTAAAGCTATACAAATGCTCTGATATAGCAGTTTTCCCTAGCACCTATGAACCTTTTGGTATCGTTGCACTAGAAGGTATGGTTGCTGGAGTTCCTGTAGTGGTATCTGATTGTGGAGGATTGGGGGAGATTATAAATCACAAGGTTGATGGCATGACCTTTTTTTCTGGAAATGCTAACTCACTTGCGGATTGTATTATAGAGCTTCTAGAAAATGAAGCACTTGCAAATAAGATTAAATGTACTGCTCTCGAAGAGGTACATACGCATTATAACTGGAAGGACATAACACTGAAGATTACAAGTCAGTACGATGAAGTAATTTCTCGTTATAGGCGCTAAAATAAAAAACATATTATTTGAAACAAAACATGGAGGTTTGATTGTGTCAAAAGCTAAGAAAAAACTAAAGATAATTCCATTGGGTGGGCTCCAAGAGATAGGAAAAAATATTACCGCCTTTGAGTATGGAGAAGAGATCCTTATTGTGGATTGTGGCTTATCATTTCCCGAGGATGAGATGCTAGGTATAGACCTTGTAATACCTGACGTTACTTATTTGGCAAAAAATAAGGAAAAGGTAAAGGGGATTGTATTAACACATGGACATGAGGACCATATTGGTGCTTTACCCTACGTATTAAAAGAAATAAATGTACCTGTCTATGGTACCAGATTAACTCTAGGATTGGTTAAAAACAAATTAGAAGAGCACAGAATGCTTGATACGGTACAGCTTCAAACTGTACATGCAGGCCAAACCATTGAGTTGGGACCATTTAAGGTTGAGTTTATCAGAGCTACTCACAGCATAGCTGATGCTGTATCTTTAGCGATATTTACACCTATCGGTGTCATTGTTCACACAGGAGATTTCAAGATTGATTACACTCCTATTGAAGGTGAACCAATGGACCTTGCAAGATTTGCTGAGCTTGGCAAAAAAGGTGTCCTATTGCTAATGTGTGATAGTACCAATGTTGAACGTGCCGGCTACACAATGTCAGAGCGTACTGTTGGAGAGTCACTGGATGAGATATTTATGAACTGCAAAAGCAGGATATTGGTGGCTACTTTCGCATCAAATGTACACAGAGTTCAGCAGATTATTAATGCTGCAGTTAAGTTTGACAGAAAGGTAGCTGTATTGGGCAGAAGTATGCTCAATGTTTTAAATGTTTCTATGGAGTTGGGATACCTTACTGTACCAGAGGGTGTACTTGTTGATATGGAGACCTTGGACAAAGTGCCACATGACAAGCTTGTTATTATTACCACAGGTAGTCAGGGTGAACCTATGTCTGCTCTGTCAAGAATCACGTTTTCAGAGCACAAGAAGGTTGAAATTGTTCCAGGTGATGTTGTTATTATTTCTGCTTCACCAATCCCAGGAAACGAAAAGTTAATTTCCAGAATAGTAAATGAGCTCTTTAAAAAGGGAGCTAATGTAATATATGATGCACTCGCTGATATTCACGTTTCAGGGCATGCTTGTCAGGAGGAATTAAAATTAATTCACAATCTTGTAAAGCCCAAATTCTTTATGCCGGTACACGGTGAACACAGACATCTGAGGCAACACTGTGACTTGGCGAGAAAGCTTGGTATGCCTAATGAGAATATATTCATACTGGACATTGGAAAGGTACTTGAGCTTACAAATAATTCTGCAAAGATAAATGGAAGTGTGCCTGCTGGTAAAGTTCTTGTTGATGGTCTCGGAGTGGGCGATGTAGGTAATGTCGTTCTGAGAGATAGAAAGCATTTATCACAGGACGGTTTGATTGTAGTAGTTATTACAATCGAGGGGGATACGGGCAATGTTGTAGCTGGCCCAGATATTATATCAAGAGGCTTTGTATATGTCAGGGAATCAGAGGACCTCATGGAGCAGCTAAAGGCAATAGCCAATCAAGCTGTTAATAGATACGGCGGAAAAAACCACGGTGATTGGTCTGCTAGAAAGTCTGCTATTCGTGATGCACTTAGGGATTGTATATATGAAAAGACAAAGAGAAAGCCTATGATTCTGCCTATTATCATGGAGATATAAAGCCAAGGTTTTTAGTTAGTATATAGCAATAAAATAAAATGCACCTACTTAATCAGCGATTAGCTGTTTGAGTAGGTGCATTTTTTGTGGCTCTTGCATAATAATAAATATGTAACTTTATTTTACATAAACAAGGTGTATTGTATTAGCAAAACCATATAAATTAGCAAACTACATAGCTGATTTTTAAATTTACATAAACAAGATGTGCTTGTACTAGAAAAACCATATAAATTATTAAAACTACATAAATTAGCAAAACTACATAGCTGATTTTTAAAATATACATAAAATAAGATGGGATTTTAGCAAAAAAAGTTATATAATTATATTAAGGAAAGCAGCGCAATTCTAAGCAAAGAACAGGAGGACATTATGAATATTAATACTGTTATAACTATTAATCGTCAGCTTGGAAGTGGAGGATCCTATGTTGGAAAGCAGCTTGCAGAGAAATTATCCTACAAGTATATTGATCATGAGATTATACGCAGGGCAGCAGAAGAGTTAAAGCTTAACGAACGACATTTAAAAACAATTGATGAAAGGCTTGCATCCTTTTGGCAGGCAGTATTAGTTACCCAACCTATGCTAAGCTGTGAGTATATACCACCAGTTTTTTCCCTTCCTACAAATGCACAGTTGTTTGAAATTGAGTCAGAGATTATAACTAAAAGTGTTGAAAGAGAACCTTGTATTATTATTGGGCGTTGTGCCTCCTATATTCTTAAGGATAATCCAAAACGATTTAACGTCTTTTTACATGCAGACCTTGATTTCAGACAGAGTAGGATAGAGAAGCTATATGATTTAACTCCGTCAGAGGCAAAGAAAAAAATAAACAAATCCGATATTGAACGAAAAAAATACTTCTATACCTTTACAGGTCAGGATTGGACAGATTTAACCCAATATGACCTGGTTATAAATACTTCAAAGGTAGAACTTGACAAGGTAGTAACCGATATAATGAGCTATTTGTAATACATAGATTAAATTGAATAGGGGCTTCTCTTTAAAAAGATAAAAAACTGACCAGATAACATATGGTCAGTTTTTGTTTTATAAATAGGACAAATATTTACACCATAAATGACATAAATTTGTAATATATTTACTGTATAAATATGGTAATATGTTGCTAGCCCAAAGTATATAATTGTAAATATTTAATGGCTAAAAATTTTTAGGAGGATTCTACATGAGAAAAAGAATTGTCAGCTTATTTGTATGTCTATTCATGTTGATGCAGATTACTATACCAAGCTTTGCTGCTGTATCTACAAAGCAGCAGAGTGATATCGTTTCAGCAACAAAACAGGTAAAACAGGAGCAAATTGTAAAAACGCAAGAGAAGCAAAAGGTATCAGAGGTTATTGACGAGGTAAATCAGTCTGTTGTGGCAATTATAGGAAATAACACTCAATATCGTGAACAAGAGGACACCTATAGTAAATTCCCAAAAAATCTGCAGTTTGGGTCAGGTGTAGTGATTGACAAGGACGGAAAGATACTCACAAATAATCATGTAATTGATGGAATAAAGGAAATATTCGTAGTAACATATGACGGAAAAATCTATCAGGCTAAGCTGTTATATGCTGACAAGGACATAGACTTGGCTCTTATTCAAATTGATCGTAAAGACCTTAAACCTATGGCTATCGCTGATGAAAAGAAAACAAAGGTTGGTGATGATGTTATTGCAATAGGTACACCACTGTTTTTTGAGTACAGAAATAGTGCAAGTAAGGGTATAATCAGCGGATTAAACAGACCTGTTGACGGCATTTATTCATATTTACAGACCGATGCATCAATAAATCCAGGTAATAGCGGAGGACCTCTTGTTAATATGAGCTGCGAGCTGGTTGGTATTAATACTTTGGGATATTCTTATTATCAAGGCATGAACTTTTCAATACCTGCAAGTAACATTAATTACTTTTTAAATCATTACAAGAAATACGGTAAGATTAAAAGGTGTTTTACAGGCATTGAGTTTGAAGAAAACTGGGCAGCTTTACTGGGATTGCCAACCAATCAGGGCCTAAAAGTTGTTACAATTCAGGATAATGCAGTAGTTACCTCCGAGCAGGTAAAAGAGGGGGACTTACTGGATTCTATCAATGGCAAATCTACAACTTCAATAGCATCATACAACGAAATTCTAAAAAATTATCTACCCGGTGACAAGGTTAAGCTTACCTTCTCAAGGGGAGACAAGAAGTTTGATATTACTGTAACTCTTAAAGAAGTACCAGAGAAAAAGAAATAATAAGGAGGTTTGCTATAAATGAAAAAATTACTTTCAGTTATTGTTTGCACAGTTATGTTAATTAGCTGCTTTGCACCTATTGTGAGTGCAGAAAGTGGTAATATAGACCTTTACAAGGTTTTTTCAAGCAAGGATGCATCTAAAACAGAGGTTGGAAGCTACATATATAAATGGTCAATGTATCTCCCTGATGACGCGGTTATATATAAAAGTGACAGAGCCAACTACTTCAACATGTCGACTACCAGCTACAATTCAAATATCAGCTTGGAAGTTAACAAAAATACAGATAATTTAAGCCTGGAAGACTTATTGTACATAATGCAAAATCAGTCAAAACAAGGCTACTACTACTTGTGGGGCGATAAGGAATTCTTGGTTGATATAGCTACTGACGCAGCAGGCCAGAAGTATTTACGTATAATAAAGGCTGGCGGTTATTATGATTACTACCTGGTAGATCAGGCAGCAGAGGAATTCAGAGAGTACGTTGAAAATAGGATTTACATACAAAATGGTTATATATACAATCTAACAATCAGTATGGGTGGTGAATTTTTTAAGAATCATTCAGATATGTTTGATAAACTAACTAGTTCCTTTAGTACCACGTTTGATAGCAAAAATCCCAATATTAAAGAGTTATCTGATTCAATAAGTGACGAGAGAAATTACACCAATACTAGTTACGGATATAAAATGTTACTTAGCCCTTACTGGAAGGTAAGTGGAACACCAAATGCTAGAAATCAGATTATTCAGAAGGTTTATACCGATGAAGAAATGTCTAGTGCTACTGACACCAAGACTGAAAATGCAATGAATAACGTGGCTACAAATATTCAGGAGGGCATAACCGTTAGTGTTGTTGGTTCAGCAACAAGTGGTGAGACCTCTAAAACCTGGGCGTTAAAGGATATTGATAAAATTAAGAGTAATTATAACAACAACGTAGTTGAGCTGCTAAGTAGCAAAGAGCAAACGCAGAATGGTCTTAATACTTATTTTGTATCGCTCCGTTTTAAGACTATTACTAATAAGCCATACATAATGAATAACCTTTACATAGTGGGCAATGGTTATAAATACCTCGTTTCTGCTATCCTGATGGATGACAAATATTTAGATGATAAGAAGATGGCTAGTATCAACAAAATGCTTAACTCCTTCACTCTGGATAAGACTAATCTGAGTAAATATTTAGGCAAGATTGCTCAGGCTGAAGGTCTTGTTAATTTCTCAGAGCCAAAAGAGTTCAAGATGAAGAAATATAATTTTGCAACAAAGGTTACAAGAAGCTGGAATACTGGTATTAATGGCCTAAGTGGGTACTATTATGATGACAAGTATATGTACTCTGGTTATTATGGAAGTTATTATAGCTCTGGCGTTGGAACTGCTGAATATATCAATGCTTTTGATCCTGAGAGCAACATTAATTTGTCCATGAATGTTTCTCTTAGTTCTGCAAAATTGGAAGATATAATAAATCCATTAGGCTTGATGTACCTCAAGAATGAGGAGGTTAACTTTGGGCTTGCAAAGGTGAGTATTTCATCAACTGAATATAACGGTGCTCAGATATATTGTTTATCAAAAGAATTTGATGTCAATGCTATTCAACAGTTTGTAAAAGATGATGAAGCAAAGAGCTATTATCTTGATAGTTTAGCAAATGAATATATTTACTATATCAAGATTGGAAAGGATTTGTATACGCAGACAGTGTATATTCCCGTTTCAAATACGTCCGATTCTAACTTGAGGAAGGCAAAAGATATCTGGACAAACACCACTATTAATGGTGTAAACTACAGTAAGCTGTCACTTCAGTGGAAGAAGCATGATCTGAAGGAATATGAAGAAAAGTAGGTAATACATGCTGTTATATGTATCAGCATGTTGATTAGAATTAATAGTTTTAAATTTTTACCAAATAACTAAAGCCCCCGTAAAATGAACTATAAAAAGTCACTTTACGGGGGTATAAATTTATGTCTAAGTGGAGGTATAAATTTATGTCTTAGTGGAGGTATAATTTATTTCTTCCACTTTGCAAGTGCCTCAGCAAGTGCAGAATTGATTGTTTCATCACTCTCTTGCTGCTTTAGGAACCGGTTTACATCTTTTTTGCTTACCTGCTCGTCCTTTCGCTTCTTGAAGTCATCAAGCTTTTCTCGGTAGCCACAGGAACAGTAAAATGTCTTGTTTTCGCCTTCTCCACGAATCTCCATCTTCTTTTTGCATTGAGGACATCGTGCATTTGAGGTTTGAGTAAGAGTTTTTCTATACCCACATTCTCTATCGGGACAAACCAGCATTTTTCCTTTCTTGCCGTTAACTTCAAGCAAGAATTGACCACACTCACAACGCTGACGCGTAACATTATCATGTTTATATACCTCATTGCTAGCTACAACATTGCTGACAAGAGTGGAAGCATAACCTCGCATTTCATTGACAAAGGAAACAGAGTTTATTTTACCCTTGCTTATGAGGGACAGCTGCTGCTCCCATTTTGCTGTGAGCTCAGGTGATTTAAGATCGTCTGGTACCAAGCCTATCAGCTGAATTCCTTTGGAGGTAGGGAAGAGCTCTTTGCCTTTTCTCTCAATATAAAAGGTATTGAATAGCTTTTCAATTATATCTGCTCTAGTAGCAGGAGTACCTAGTCCACTTGTTGTTTCAAGAGTTTCTCTAAGTTCCTTGCTTTGAACAAATTTGCCTGGATGCTCCATTGCAGAGAGAAGACTTGCTTCTGTATAGCGTGCAGGAGGCTTGGTTTTTCCGCTGATAGGTCGTACTGACGTCAACTTATCCTTCTGACCCTTAATCACGCTTGGAATGGATTGCTCTGAACCTGTCTCCAATTCATCTTGATCATCATCGTCGTCTATGCGTCCAAAACCCTCATAAATAGATTTCCAGCCCAATGCCTTTACAATCCTTCCTCTAGCATAGAAGAACTCATTAGAACAAGTAATTTGGACGGTAGTTTGCTCATACTCAAATGGTGCATTAAGTACAGCAAGAAATCTTTTTACAATTAGATCATATATATTTCTTTCTTCAATATTGAGGGACGAAAGATTTACATATTGCTCAGTAGGAATAATAGCATGGTGGTCAGTTACTTTTGAGTTATCTACAAAACGCTTTGTTATATTGAGCTTATTACGTATCAATAGCTGAGCAGCCTTTGCATAAGGCCCAACTGCTATAGCCTTTAATCGTTCGGGAAGCGTTGCAACAATATCATCAGTAATATACCTTGAATCAGTTCTAGGATAGGTAACCAGCTTGTGGGACTCGTATAATCTCTGCATTATATTCAAAGTCTGTTTTGCCGAATAACCGTATCTCTTATTTGCATCCCTCTGAAGCTCTGTTAGGTCGTAAGCCAATGGCGGGAGCTCTTTCTTTGCTTCTTTTTTAATATCAGTAATTTCAGCAGGTTGATTTGATACCTTTTTAATAATATTATCTGAAATTTGTTTATCAAATATCCTTGTTTGGCCTGACTTCTTGTCCTGCCACTGCACATTAAAGCCACAGAAGCTGCCAGATATAGTCCAAAAATCCTTTGGAATAAATTTCTTAATCTCATTTTCACGCTCAACAATCATAGCTAATGTAGGCGTCTGAACACGTCCTGCCGATAATTGTGCATTGTATTTACAGGTTAGAGCCCTTGTAACGTTAAGCCCAATCAGCCAGTCCGCTTCTGCTCGGCTTTGAGCCGAATAAAACAGGTTGTCATACTCTCTAGATGGCTTAAGTTTTGAAAAACCTTCTTTTATAGCCTTATCTGTTTGAGATGATATCCAAAGCCTCTTGATAGGCTTTCTGAAGCCTGCCTTAATAATAATCCAGCGGGCAACAAGCTCTCCTTCTCTTCCAGAGTCAGTTGCAATAACCAGTTCATCTATATCATCTCTCTTTAGAAGATTCTTTACCACACCAAATTGCTTTGAAGTCTCTCTGATTACAACCAGCTCCATCTTTTTGGGCAGCATAGGTAAGTCTTCAATTCTCCAGCTCTTGTATTTATCACTATATACTTCTGGGTCCGCAAGTGTTACAAGATGACCAAGGGCCCATGTAACTATATATTTAGAACCTGAAATAAATCCGTTGCTGTTTTGGCTGCAGCCTAATACCTTTGCCAAATCTCTAGCAACAGAGGGCTTTTCAGCTAATACTAATGTTTTTCCCATGTTTTTCCTTTCATAATCAAAAATGCCTGTTTCTTATGAAGAAACAGGCACTACGTCGCTATCTGTAATGTATTACTTGTTTGCTGCATTTAAAGCCTTTGCTAATCTAGACTTTCTTCTCGCAGCGGTGTTCTTGTGTAAAATATTTTTAGCTGCTGCTTTATCTAAAGCCTTAGTAGCGTTCTTAAATGATTCTGCAGCAGTATCCTGACCATTAGCGATAGCTTCTTTGCACTTCTTGATTGAAGTCTTTAAAGCTGACTTTCTAACAACATTTTTCAATGTTTTTGTTTTTGATACTTTAACTCTCTTTATTGCAGATTTAATGTTTGGCAAAGTATTCACCTCCTGCGAGCCTAAATTTGCTTAACTTGAGCACAATGCTTTATTGTTTAATCGGTATAGAACCGTTTCTTGCCCATAACATCAGATATTCTACCACGTTAAGCAATAAAATGCAAGTAAAAAAGTTTTCTTTTTTGTGCTAAAAATATAGAAAGTGAAAATAATAGTAATTGCACATGATGATTTTTATGAAAGGATCTATATTATGATTACTCTTAAAAATAGAAGAACCGACTTGGCAATTGAAGCGCATGAGATTTTCATTAATAGTTCTCAATCCAATGAGCAGCAGGCTCAGCACAGAACTCCTCCAGGGGTTATTGTTGAGAATGATGGGGATGAAGAAGTGAAAGTTACTAGAGTACGCATTACCTCAAAAGCTGGGGAACAGGCAATAGGAAAGCCAATAGGCAATTATATAACTCTTGAGGTGCCGGACTTAAAATTTAATGATGAAGAGCTGCATGAAAAGACCATTAAGTATATGTCAAAGGAACTTGTTGATATGCTTAAGCTAAAGGAGGATTCTACAATTCTAGTAATTGGACTGGGAAACTGGAATGTAACTCCTGACTCGCTTGGTCCCAAGGTAGTGTCCAGTCTTATGGTTACAAGGCATTTACTGGAGTATGTTCCTGAGCATGTGGACGAGGGAGTAAGACCGGTATGTGCCCTTGCACCAGGAGTGCTTGGCATAACAGGTATAGAGACCAGCGAAGTAGTAAGAGGAGTAGTGGAAAGGATCAAACCTGATGTTGTAATTGCAATTGATGCACTTGCTGCTAGAAATATGGAGAGGGTTAGTACCACTATCCAGATTGCGGATACAGGTATTTCACCGGGGGCCGGAGTTGGTAATAAGCGAAAAGAGCTGTCCGAGCATACTTTGGGTATCCCGGTAATAGCAATTGGAGTACCAACAGTTGTTGATGCAGCAACACTGACAAATGATGCTATGGACTTGGTCATAGACAGCTTGATGAATGAGGCAAAGGACAGCAAGGATTTTTACAATATGCTTAAGTCCATTAATCGGGATGAGAAATATGAACTGCTGCAGGAAGCATTAAATCCCTTTGTAGGGCAACTTATCGTCACACCCAAGGAAATAGATGACATAATTAACAGAGTATCAAAGGTAGTGGCAAATGGATTAAACATTGCACTGCATCAGGGAATTACCTTTAAAGATATTAATAAATATATAAATTAAAGAACAAGAATTATAGAATACACATTGCAAGATTATCGATCAATGAGTATTACCTATAAATATTACAGATTGAAGGCTCAGTATGCAAAATAGACATAAAAATAAAGGTAAGTTTGCTAAAGGTTATAAGCGATTAAGTAACGGTATTTTACCTAGGTGGTATAAACTCTTTGGTCTTATTACTATATTAATAGTTTTTTCGGCTGCTATAATAGCTAGCCCTAATGCCAGAAGTGTTATTAACTTTTTTCCATCCAGAGTCCGCGAGCCTGATGAAATAAAGCAGCAGCAGATGATAAAAAAAGAGATGGAAGAGTATAGGGAGGAACGGCAAAAGACCGTTATTGTTGTTGTTGACGCAGGGCACGGAGGTAAAGACCAAGGAGCTGAGAAAAATGGCGTTATGGAGAAAAAGCTAAATATTGATATCGCTAAACGCCTTGGGAAATTACTTGAAAAACATAATATAAATGTTGTATATACGCGGCAAGAGGATGAATTTATAGATTTGTGGTCGCGTGCAAATATTGCGAATGGGCTTAACGCCACACTATTTATAAGTATACACAACAATATTATGCCGGATGACACCAGTTATCATGGCACTGAAACTCTATACTGCGAAGATGCTCCGGCACAGCAAAAGTCCATGACGGGAAAGATATTTGCTCAAAATATTCAAAAGCAGTTGGTATATGACTTGGGAATGAAGGACAATGGCATCATTGAGCGCCCCAATCTAGCGGTGCTGAAGTTCACTTCAATGCCCGCTGTTATTGTTGAGGTTGGCTATATGTCAAACAAGGCTGACAGAAATAAACTCTGTTCCAAGGAGTTTAGACAAAAGTCGGCACAATCGATGTGTACAGCTATTATTAGAACACTGGAAGATATGAAGGTACAAAAAATTAACAACAGATGGTTATTGCCCTAAAATTTTTACAAAATGGTTTCAAAGATGTGCTATAATTTTTTTGAAACCATTTTCAATTTTTGGAGGAAGTAAAATGAGTGACCTGCTAGAACAAATGAAAGACAAGATAGAGCAGCTAAATAATGCCGCGAAGGCATATTATCAGGAAGATAGAGAAATAATGTCCAATTTTGAGTATGACAAGCTGTACGACGAATTGCAACAGCTTGAAAGGCAAACTGGAATAGTACTCGCAAACAGCCCATCTATAAATGTCGGCTATGAGGTATTATCTACACTTCCAAAAGAGCAACATGAGAAGCCCATGCTGTCTTTAGACAAGACAAAGGACGCTGATGCTCTAAAAGAATGGTTGGGCAATCAAAGAGGCATGCTGTCCTGGAAGCTTGACGGCTTAACCATAGTACTTACCTATTCAGATGGGAGACTCATAAAGGCTGTTACTAGAGGAAATGGTGAGGTAGGAGAGGTTGTCACAAATAATGCAAAGGTATTTAAAAATCTACCTGTTAGTATAGGCTATAAGGGCACACTTACAATTAGAGGGGAAGCCATAATACGCTATTCTGACTTCGAAAAGATAAACGCCGATATTGAAGACATAGAGGCTAAGTACAAAAATCCTCGCAACCTTTGTAGTGGTTCTGTTAGACAACTTAATAACAAGGTTACTGCACAGAGGAATGTTCATTTCTTTGCATTTTCTGTTGTAAGCGCTGACGGAGTGGATTTTCAAAACTCTCGAATCAAACAAATGGAATGGCTAAAAAGTCAGGGCTTTGAAGTAGTACATTTCAAAGCAGTTAATATTCAAAACATTAAGGAAGAAATAGATTGGTTTGCAAGTCAAATTGAACAAAATGATTTTCCTTCGGACGGTCTTGTACTTGTTTATGATGATATAAATTATGGACAGTCATTAGGGGCAACTTCTAAATTTCCAAGAGATGCTATCGCATTTAAATGGCAGGATGAGGTGAAAGAAACCAAGCTGCTTGAGATTGAATGGAGTGCATCAAGGACTGGACTGATTAATCCCGTTGCAATATTTGAACCAGTTGAGTTAGAAGGTACTACTGTCAGTCGTGCCAGTCTCCATAATATAAGTATTATGCAAGGACTTGAACTAGGTATAGGAGATACTGTAGGGGTTTATAAAGCAAATATGATAATACCTCAAATATCTGAAAACTATACAAAGAGCAACAATATTGAAATTCCTGAGAAATGTCCGGTATGTGGGGGAGAAACAGAGCTAAGGCAGGTTAGTGATGTCAAATGCCTCTATTGTACAAATGATGATTGCTTAGCCAAACATCTTAAGCTATTTACCCACTTTGTCAGTCGCGATGCTATGAATATTGAAGGACTCTCGGAAGCAACCATTGAAAAATTTATTTCAAAGGGTATTGTTAAGGAGCTGGCTGACATATTCAGAATAGATGACAAAAAGCAGGAGATTGTTGTAATGGAGGGTTTTGGGGAGAAGTCCTTTAATAATCTTGTTGCATCGGTTGAAAAAGCCCGTAAAACAAGCGTTATAAGACTCCTGTATAGCTTAGGAATACCTAATGTTGGCTTGTCAAACGCAAAACTAATATGTAAGAATTTCAATTTTGATTGGCAGCAAATAAGTAATGCTCGTTATGAACAGCTTGTTGATATAAATGGTATTGGTGATATAATGGCTAATTCTTTTGTAGATTTCTTCAAAAAAGAAGAAAACCAGCAGATGGTTTTAGACATTTTAGGAGAGATACAGCTAGAAGAGGTTGCTGTTAGCGAAGAGGCTCAGATTTTAGAAAACATTAACTTTGCTATTACCGGCTCTGTTGAAATCTATAAGAATAGAGACGAGGTAAAGGAGACCATTGAAGCTAAGGGTGGAAAGGTTACATCCTCTGTTACTTCAAAAACTAATTACCTTATAAATAATGATAACCTTTCCGGTTCCTCAAAGAACAAAAAGGCCAAGGAACTAGGAGTTCAGATTATTACTGAGAAGGAATTCTATGACTGGGTAAAAGAAGGTAAGAGGCCATGAGGGTATAAATATATGTTATTGATTGAGGGTCTATGCAGGACCGGCGTCTATACCGAATGAGTGTCTATGCAGCCGGCGTTTATATAGAATAGTATCTACCTATATTTAAAATGAGTATAATTATGGTATAAAATGTAGTTAAAATTTGGCAGTAAATTATATAAAAAAATTAAAATATTATATTGACACATACTAAATATGCTAGTATAATCATACTTGCTGATGCGGCAGGGCTTCAGCAACAAGGCATATGCGATCGTGGCGGAACTGGCAGACGCGCACGTTTGAGGGGCGTGTGGGAGACCGTATGGGTTCAAGTCCCATCGATCGCACCAAAATAAAAAACTCCATTGTTTAAATACAATGGAGTTTTTTATTTGCAGAAAATACACTATCATATTAGGAGAATCTATCGATGAACGAAAAACCACAAGAAATTAAAACAGTTTTTGCAGACCCTTCTGCTCTTGGTCTTTTTGGACTAGCTATGGTAACACTTGTTGCATCATCTCAAAAGCTTGGTTGGACAGATGGCTTATCATTTGTAATTCCTTGGGCTTTATTTTTAGGTGGCTTAGCTCAGCTATTTGCCTGTATCGGTGACGCTAAACGAAATAATGTTTTTGGCACTACCGCCTTTGGAGGCTTTGGCTTATTCTGGTTTGGAGTGGCTTTTTCATGGCTTATTAAGCTTGGCTTCTTTGGAGAAAAACTTGCATCCACTGTAGACGAAAAGCAACTTGGTATCGCATTTGTTGGATATTTAGTATTTTCATTATTTATGACGGTTCTGGCAACTGAGACTAACAAAGTATTGTTTTTTATCTTTGTAATGATTGATTTGCTATTTATCGGGCTATCATTGAGCAGCTTTGGAATAATGGAAGAATTTACACATAAGCTAGCTGCCTACTCTGAACTTATGATTGCAGTGTTGTCTTTTTATGGCTCAGCTGCTGCAGTTTTTAATGCTCACATCGGAAAAGTCGTTATACCAAATGGAAAGCCTTTTGGTATACTTCGAAAATAATTATTAAACATAAAGTTTTGTATACTTTAGTCTGCAGCATTTTGAGTAGGTTTAAAATTAGACGAACGTTGTGATTTCGGTCACAACGTTTTCTTATCTCTACCAAAATAAATTACACGACTTGATTATATATACTTTTACAAATAATACTATTTTGTGATAAAATTTGTTATATATATTTTATATATAGCCGAGGTGAACACAATGCTTCAAATAGCAATTTGTGACGATAATCCAAAAGAACTTGCTACACTTTTGGAACTGACATATGAGTACATAAAAAGCAATGGAATAATCGCTGATATTATAGAGTTTTCGCATCCTGACACGTTGCTTTCTGTTTGTGACAGAAAACAGTTTCATTTATACATATTGGACATTGTTATGCCCATGGTGGACGGTATTTCGCTTGGTAAAGGAATTCGCCTTTTCGATAAAGGAGCTCAGATTATCTATGTTACCACCGAAGAGCACCTTGCACTACAATCCTTCGCTGCAAACCCTATCAACTTCTTGGTAAAGCCAGTGGACAAACAGTCGTTTAGGGATACACTAAAGCTCGCACTATCAAAAATTGAGCTACAAGACGAGACTATTACTATTAAAACCAGGGAAGCCGTTTGCACAGTGCTAAAGCGGAAAATACTATGCTGTGACTACATAGATAGAGGCGTTAGATATACCCTACTAGGCGGTGAAGTCATACATGGACAACCCAGCAGACAGAGTTTCTCTCAGCAAATAGCACCGCTATTAGGTGGTGAGGACTTTGTGCAACCGCATGTTTCCTTTGCTGTAAATATGCGCTATGCTGAAAAGCTTACCAGAGAGCAATTTGTTTTACAAGGCGGAATAACTGTGCCTGTTTCCAAAAAGCAATATACTTCTGTACGGGATGCATACATCAACTATCGACTAAAAAGAGAGGTGCGTTAGATGAACATCTTTCCCGATTTATTGCGTGCATTTGTCACAGACGTAATGCTGATACTGCTACTAGCGACCCTGACACGGCCAAAATATAAGAATAAATGGATTTATATATTAGCCACAACACTTATTTTAACCATAAACATCGGTGGTAATGTCTACTTTTACCTAAGCAAAAACTATTCTGCAGTAGTATGGGTTGATGTTGTGATGCTACTGTTTATTGGAGTAGCGCTAAAACCTCTATTTTCCAATAAGGTAATGCAATGGTGCTTTAGTTTTTTTACCATGTTTAACATTTATATTGCAATAGTTTTTTTAAGCTATTTTTTCGCAGATTATCTGCCATACCCTATCTATGCTAATACGGTGTTACGCTTTTTGTTATTTGGGGCAATCATATTACTATTTCGCAAGGTGCTTGAACCTCTTTATCGCAAAGTTGCAGATAACTGGTATATATATTTTTTACCTACACTTGTGCTTTGTCTGAATTTTAATACTTATATTCTAGGCGGGGAAATTAGAGAGAAGCTATCCCAAGATGCATTGCCGCTAATGCTCTTAGTTGCTCTTGGTGCTACCATTTATATAACCATAATGCATTCTCTGCATTCAGTAACACGCCATTATGAGGTGCGTGAGGACAACCTCAAGCTTCAGAGCAACCAGCATCTATTACAGCAAGCTGCGCAGTCTATGGAAAAACAACTGACACTGATGGGTGAATCTGCACGACAAATGAGTATTGTAAATCATGACCGTAAGCACTTCAATAATACTTTGCTTGACCTTCTTGAGCAAGGCGATATTAATCAAGCAGTAGTTATGCTAAAGCAGCAACAGTCGTTTACACCAAATGTAATGAAAAAACTGCATTGTGAGAATCCATCTGCCAATGCCGCAATAGGCTATTACTCAGCCTTGGCACAAAGGCAGAATATCACCTGTAATATCCATGCTACAATTCCTTTAAATCCAGTAGTAGATTCACTGGAGCTTTCAATGGTACTGTCAAATCTTATGGAAAATGCAATAAATGCCTGTTCCGCTTTACAGGAAACTGAAAAACGCTACATTGATATGACGGTACTATGTGAGGGACAGCTCATTATTGAAATACAAAACCCTTACAGAGGTAATGTGCTTCTTGATGAAGACAACCATCCTGCCTCCGAAGAGAAGGGGCATGGTATTGGTACTAAGAGTATTCTATCCTTTGTAGAGCGTTATCAGGGTGAGATTATATATAGTATTGAAAATAATATTTTTAATGTAAGACTACTTTGTTAAGAATTTTAGGTTTTATACTGCAAGTTAATCATCAGCAGTTTATAATAATAAACTTTATTAAAAACAAGTGGTGTATCTTGTTAAGGCTTTTTTGTAGAAAATAGGAACATTTTGTGCTCAGGCAACCCTTTTATGTCACATTGGGTCGCCTGAGCTTTTTTTGTTGTATTCTTTTGATGAACTGTAAAAAGGAGGTAATCAACATGACGGAACAGACAAACAGACAGCCTAATCATCAACAAAGTCATCAGCCTAATCATCAACAAAGTCATCAGCCTAATCAGCAATCAAGTCAACCGCCAAATAATCTGCCTAATCAGCAATCAGACAAGCATTCAAACCAAGATCAAATAAATAAAGCACTAAGTGCTCCTAATGCACTAGGCAATGTCTGGCCTAAACAATACTGTCCTGCCTTTATTCCTAGGATAGGACAAAGTCCAGAGGCGAAGGAGTGTTGGTATTGCAGACATGCGGATTTTCATTTGGATAAGCCACGTGCATTGGAGGTGGGGGTTTGCTATTGGCCCAAGAAGATTCTGGATTAGAGCATGTAATAAAGCAGCACAAGATAAGAAAGTTAGAGTACCAAATAAGTGCAGGACAATGATAAGGAAATAAGAGCAAGAAATACTACAAGATAAAATTAAAGCAATAATTAAGTGAGAATTAGACATAGAACATATAGAGGGAGAGTCATATGAAAAAATCGATTTTTAGTTTTATGCTAGTGTTATGTATGCTGTTTGCCATGCTACCTACTTTGGTATTTGCAGCAAGCACAATCACGCCCACAGCTAACACGTTGCAGGGCTTGCAGGACGCTATTAATAGAGCACAAAGCGGTGATACAGTTCAACTAGCGGGTGATATTACTACCCAAACCGGACTATTAAATACTATCAACGTAGACAAGACTATTACATTGGATCTTAATAACTATACCATTTATCACAAAGGCATAGGTACATCTATTAATTCCATAAGTACACTGTTTAAGGTTACCAGCAATGGAACTCTGACACTACAAGGTGGTAACATCAAGCTAGATGGAAACTATTCTAATATTGTCATGAACTATGGCAAGCTTATTGTAAAAAATGGTACCTATAGCAATACAGCCACAACCTACGGCGGAATATTCTCGGGTAAGGCAGGTGAATTATCCGTTGAAAATGGTAACTTCTCAGCCATAAGCTTCTATACGATAAACGCTAGGGATTGTAAGCTATCCATCTCAGGAGGTACAATTACCAACACAACGACTTTAGCTGTTTCTGCTTCAAAAGCGTCAATAAACATTAGTGGCGGAACAATTACTGGCAGTGGGTCATATACCATGTATTCAGAGCAGGGTGAATTTATCATGAGCGGTGGCGAAATTAATAATACAGGTTGGGGCACAAGTATTATAACAAAGGGCACGAAATTCACAATGACAAGAGGTACAATATCTGCTAATTACGGTAT
>JAEZFR010000328.1 GCA_023417285.1 Bacillota bacterium | reverse complement strand
TACCATATGAAGCAATCATAGTTTTCTGTTTTGTGGCGCTTTTATAGCAAAATGGAAACGGTTAAATATACTATTAGTAATAATATGAGAAAAGGGATTTAAATGGACTACGAAAAACGAAAACGATTTATTGTAAACTTAATATATGGTGGCATAATAGCTTTACTGGTGTATGTTATACTAAAATATGGATTTGCGCTACTAGCTCCGTTCTTGCTGGCTTTTTTGATTGCCTATCTTCTAAAAACACCTGCGAAGTTTATTTCAAGAAAAACCAAGCTGCCATATAGACCTGTGGTTTTGTTGCTTGTACTCTTGTTTTATAGCACAATTGGCTTGCTTATAGCGCTACTTGGTATCAAGATTGTAACCTCCTCCATTAATATGGTATCGGGACTGCCAGCTGTTTACAAAGCTGAAATTGAACCAGCACTAGGCGCATTTTTTAGCGGGATAGAGCGTACTATCTATGAAATGGATCCAGCACTTGTAGCAACTATTAACGATTTGTTCTCGCAATTTGTAAAGTCGATGGGCGAGCTTGTAACAAACCTATCAGTGAAGGCAGGCTGGGCGCTATCCGGATACGCCTCCTCGCTTCCTGGGCTCTTTATTAAGCTTTTGCTTATGATTATTTCCACCTTTTTTATTGCGGGGGATTACGATAAGCTCGTAGGCTTTGTCTACAGGCAGATTCCTGATAAGGTCACAGTACTGTTGGTGAAAATCAAAGAGTATGTTGTAGGAACACTATTTGTCTGCATCCGCTCCTATGCGCTGATCATGAGTATTACTTTTGTTGAGCTTTCCATTGGGTTATCCATCGTGGGTATTCCAAAGGTTATATTAATCGCACTAGCTATCTCCATCTTTGATATTCTTCCCGTGTTGGGTACTGGTGGCATTATGATCCCATGGACGGTTATTACGGCCTTACAGGGCAACTATCCTCTGGCAATTGGACTGATGATTATTTATATAATTATCACAATTATCAGAAATATATTGGAACCTAAAATTGTAGGGAGTCAGATTGGACTCCATCCTGTTGTCACCTTGGCTAGTATGTTTGTAGGGGTACAGCTTTTCGGGGTATTTGGTCTATTTGGATTCCCGATAGTGCTTTCACTGCTACGACACTTGAATGACACGGGTACCATTAAACTATTTAAATGAGTTAATTAATAAAAAATTAAAAGGGCGTTGATTACATTATGTAGTCAACGCTTTTTGTAAGAACAGGTATAACAATTAAATATATTTTTATCAATAAAATTACAGACTTATTTAAGACAAATCATTAACATAGGTGGCGGTATCAATAGTATTTACTTATAAATAACACTGTTTGCTTGTATACATAAAAAAATAAAAGTATAATAATACTATTGTCTACAGTTTTTTTAATTTTAGGGGGCCCCTCAAATGAATAGTAATATGATTTTAATTAAGAATGAAGAAGATGCTAATAGGTTAGCGTCTCGTTTTATGCTTGTAACCATATCATTTTTGGTTCTAGTTTTTGCTCTTAATATTGCGAACATATTTGTAGTACCATTTGATACTATGAGCATTGCTTTAATACCATCTGCCATTTTATTATTTATGCCTACTCTGCTTGTTAGTGTATTTAAACTATATAAACCATGGGTAAAATATGTATCTGTAATATGCGCAACACTAATGGTGTTTTTGGTTAGTACGTTTCTTTCTTACCATGTAGTGCTGTTGTATCTTTATCCTTTAGCTATTGCAAGCCTATTCTTTTCAACAAAGCTAAGCTGGTTTACTACTATTATAAATTTGATTTTAGTATCAATTAGTCAGATTCTGTCTTTATATTCAGGTGGTGTACCCGACAGAAACTTTACTAATATATCTGATACAATTATGTTCGGTATATTGCCGAGAATAATTATTTTATTAGCAATCTCCGTTTTGTTTATATTACTATCAAAAAGAACGTATACTATGCTGGCAAACATGATGGGGGCAGATGAACAGGCACAGATTTTAAAACGTATGCAGGATGTTAGTAATAAATCATTTGAGGTATGCAACACTCTTACAAAATCCTCTGAGCAGCTGACAGATATAACTCGAGCAACGACAATTGCAAATGAACAGATTACCGAGAATACATCTCAAGTGGTTGCTGGGTCGCAGCAAACCCTTGATAATATAAATTTAGCTGCAAACTCTATAATGGAAATATCTGAGAACTTAAATCATATTGCTTCTGAAAGCTTGAGTATGGAAAAAACTTCTGAGAATACTCAGATAATAACACAACATAGTATACAAAACATGGAAAATGTTATAACTGAAATGAATGCTATTGTTGAGTCAGTAAAGCAAAGCAAGGTAATAATCTCCCAGCTCGAAGAAAGGACCAATATTATTGGACAAATTGTAGAAGTTATAACTAATATTTCTTCGCAGACTAATTTGCTTGCCCTAAATGCATCAATTGAATCAGCAAGAGCTGGAGAACAGGGAAAAGGCTTTGCGGTAGTGGCATCTGAGATTAGAGGATTAGCAGAACAGTCTCAAAAGGCTGCAAAAGAAATCAAAGAGTTAGTTACTGGTATTGTTGAAAATACCTCTAAGGCTGTTGAGGTAATTGATAATAGCAATAATATGATAGACCATGGAGTAGATGCCATAAGAAAGACAGAAGAAAGCTTTGAAGATCTCACAAAAGCTAATTCAGAGATAAATAAAATGGTACATAGTGTTAACAGTGTTACACAGAAAATAGCTAAGAACAGTGATCAGCTTGTAAATATTATTGAGAATATACGTTCAATTAGTTCTAAAACACAGTTTGATCTTCAATCAATAGCATCGTCTAGTGAGGAACAGCTAGCAGCCATGGAGGAGGTCAGTGCCTCTGTTGAAACTATTGAGAAGACAGCAAATGAGTTGATGCAAGTAATTAAAACAGAATAAAAAGTTTTGTAAGATCATAATACTATAAGATAATACACTAAGGGTTATTTAGTTAAGGCTAGATAGCCCTTAGTGTTTTATAAATATAAACTTTCAATTGTTCTGATACCTGCTTTAGTTTTAAAGTATTTATCGCGAATAGATATGATAGAGGCTTTGTCCATATCATCTTCATATATATTTACTAAAAAGTCTGCTTCAACAAGTATCTGAAAGTCAAGGCCGTTAATTTTACTATAGGAATGATGATTACCTATTAAATAGCATACTCGATTGATTATTTCTGTATCTATATTCCTATTTTTCATAATTTGAGATGCTATTTCAGGGCCTTCAATTTCTTGATATTTACCAGCAGAAGATTTATATTTTTGCTCCGATACCTTGATACCTATATCGTGAAGAATACTTGAGAGTGCAATTATGTATTTTTCACTATCAGACAGTTGCTCACGGCTGCTTATAGCAATGACATAACCATAGACCTTTAGTGCATGGTTTATCCTTCTTGCATCATCTTTAAAGTACTCAATCATATCTAGCATTATTGTTGAGAACATAGCATTTTATTCCCTTTCAGGTATTTATATCTATATTATATCAGCAAAATTTTAAAATTTAATAGAAAAGAATGTTTAAATTCTCTAATTTATGCTATATAATATATATGCAAATGCGAATCGTTTGCATTTGTATCTTAATTTAGAATAAAAGTACCTTGTACTTAATTTAAAACAATATAAAGAAAGGAATTATTAGAATGAAAAAAGGTTTGGCAGTAGCTATAACACTAATATTTACTACACTGCTATGCTCATGTAGCACTCCACAGGAGGGAAAAAATCAAAATACTTCAGAAAGTAAGTATATTAATATAGTAACTTCTTTTTATCCTATTTATGTAGATGCCATAAATATTGCTAAAGATATTGATGGTGTCAAAGTGACAAATCTGACAAAGTATGAAACTGGCTGCTTGCACGATTATACACTTACCCCTTCAGATATGAAAACTCTTGAGACCGCGGATATATTTGTGGTAAATGGCGCTGGAATGGAAGCGTTCATGGACAAGGTAATAAATCAGCAACCTAATCTTAGTATTATCGAGGCATCACAAGACATACCTCTTTTAAAGCATGAGGATGAGGAAAATGCACACGTTTGGATGAGTGTAACAAACTCCATCAAGCAAGTGGAAAACATAACAGCTCAGTTGATAAAGCTCGATAGTGCGCACAAAGATCAATATCAGAAGAATGCAGACGAATATGTGGCAAAGCATAAAAGTCTTAAGGATAAGATGGATACTGAGCTTAAGGACATAAAGAACAGGGATATAGTTACTTTTCATGAAGCTTTTTCGTATTTTGCACAAGAGTTTGATTTTAATATAGCTGCAACTATTGAAAGAGAACCTGGTTCAGAGCCTAGTCCAAAAGAACTGATAGAAACAATAGACATAGTAAAGGAATCCAATATCAAGGCACTGTTTGCTGAGCCACAATACTCTCCAAAAGCAGCAGAAACAATAGCCAAGGAGACTGGTGCAAAGGTTTACACACTTGACCCTATTGTTACAGGTGATGGCTCACCTGATTCATATATTAATATTATGGAACAAAACATAAAGTCACTTAAAGAGGCATTAAATTATTAATTATATTAAGACTAAATAGATATTAATAAAGGAGAAATCCAATGAACGATAAGTGCAAGTGCAGACACCATGATGATTCAGCCTGTTGTTGCGGACTATGCTGCACCAAGATTGAGAATCTTGGTGTTACCATAGGTAAGAATGAAATATTAAAGAATGTAAATTTACACATACACTGCGGAGAGCTTACAGCTATTATTGGACCGAATGGCGCAGGGAAAAGCACACTGCTCAAGGCGTTATTAGGTGAAATAAGCCATACTGGTGAGCTGAAGTTTCTCGATTCAAAGGGTGTGAGGGATGGCAGGCCAAATATTGGGTATGTTCCTCAAACACTGAATCTGGATAGTGGTTCTCCTACAAGTGTGCTTGATCTGTTTGCTGCAAGTCGCACAAACTATCCTACCTGGTTCCACATATCAAAGAAGATGGTAAAGAAGGTTACAGGAAGTCTGGAAAAGGTTAATGCTGCTCACCTTATAAACAGAAGGCTAGGAGCTTTATCGGGGGGAGAATTGCAACGTGTTCTGCTTGCCCTTGCGTTGGAGCCTATGCCCGACCTACTCTTACTGGATGAGCCAGTCTCAGGCATAGACCAGAATGGAATGGAGATGTTTTACAATACTGTTTCGGACATTCGCAAAAACTATGATCTTACCATTATACTTATAAGTCATGACTTAGATATTATCGGAAAGTACGCAGACAGGGTTGTTCTCATCAATCAAACAGTGCTGTGTAATGACAAACCTGAAAAGGTATTCAGGCATGAGGCATTCTTGAATACCTTTGGGTTGAAGAATTTCTTTGGTCAGCATGAAGAGAAGGAGGGTGAGAAGTAGTGGATGTTTGGTATAAGTTGGTTGAATTTATTCTTCCCTTCGAATGGGCTGGTTCAAATGGAACCATGTTTATGAAAAATGCGCTTCTTGCTATTATACTTGTAGCTCCTATTTTTGGGTTGATTTCTACTATGGTAGTAAACAATAGGATGGCTTTTTTCTCCGATGCTTTAGGACACGGAGCATTTACAGGCGTAGCCCTTGGTGCAATACTTGGATTTATTCAGCCATTATGGTGTGCAATATTATTTTCAATAGTTTTTTCACTTGTAATTACTACTATAAAATATAAGAGCAAGATGGCACCTGATACCATTATAGGCGTTTTCTCTTCTATAGCAGTGGCACTCGGAATTTTTATTTCGACAGCAGGGGGGCGTTCATTCACAAAGCTAAACGCTATTTTAGTAGGTGATATACTAAGTATTTCTCCTTCAGAGATACTATTATTGGTTGCAGTATTGGTTGTGGTATTGCTTATGTGGATTTTTATTTTTAACAAGCTATTATTGGTTACAATAAATCAATCCTTGGCACAAAGCAGAGCAATACCAACATTTCTAATTGAGGCTATTTTTACAGCAACTATTGCGATAGTGGTAACAATATCAATGTCTTGGATCGGGCTATTGGTAATAAATTCATTTTTGGTGTTGCCGGCTGCTGCAAGCAGAAACATTTCTTCTAATATTAGGCAGTATCATATGTTTACAGTGTTGTTGTCATTGGCCTCTGGTATAGGAGGCTTGATATGTTCTTATTATTGGGGAACCTCTACAGGAGCAACTATAGTACTTATTAGTGGGTTGTTTTTCTTTATAACGTTTGCATTGAGGGGAAGGCAAAATTAAGTAGCAATGCATAAATGGGAGCAATGCATATATGGGAGTAATGCATAATTGGGAGCAATGCAGAATTAAGGAGCAATTATGAAAGATAATAATCAACTTAGTAACATGCTTAAAAAGGAAGGGCTTAAAAATACAAAGCATAGAGCAGCAATACTTGAAATACTAGAGCAAACAAAGGAACCATTGTCTGCCGAAGATATTTTTCTAAGATTTAAGGAAAAAAATCTATCCATAAGCCTTTCAACGGTGTACAGAATATTGGACGTTCTCACCTCTAAAGGATTAATAGATGCGCTCTCTGTCCCTAATGATAATAAAGCCCTGTATCAGCTTCAATCTAGGCAACACAAACACCATTTGGTATGTGTGGGTTGCAGAAAGCTCATTGACTTTGATTACTGTCCTATGCAGCAATACGAGGAGAGTATAAAAAATGGTTTGGATTTTGATATTACGGGGCATAAGCTTGAAATATACGGATATTGCAAGGACTGTAAAAATACAAAATAAAATATTAATATTTTTTAAAGATAAGGTCTATATATAATAATAGGCCTTTTTATTTTTATAAAAGCAAATGATTTTTAAGGATTTACGTATTATGAGCATTGAAAGAACATCAAAACGCTACAATATAAGCAATGCAATGTTAGCTACATTTGCACTTTTTACTTCAGTTTACTTTTTTTATTGGATTATACGCGTTACAGTTCAAATTGATACTTCGGGAGTATATGCTTGGCTTGAGTTGCTAGGGAGAGTATTTGTCAGCATTCTTGTTCA
>JAEZFR010000237.1 GCA_023417285.1 Bacillota bacterium | reverse complement strand
GAATATAGTTTATCTGAAGTGGTGATGTCATAATGTTTATATAACCATTTTCAAATAAGTAATTAAATAATGTAGTTGTTAATGGAAATATTACTACTGCAATTATGCCACTTATAATTCCAGTAATAAAAGCTTCTTGTGCATAAACTTTCATGATATATGTTTTGCTTGCACCAATTGCTTTTAATAATCCAATATCCTTAGTCGAATCTAATATATTATGTTTTGCAAAGGTATATATAATTAGTACTGTTATAAGCGTCATAAACATTACAAGGAATGTAAAAATATATGTAATAGAGGACATTCTTGATCCAACTGCATCTTTGAAATATGAGTATGGAGAATTTACATCAAAACCTTTACTTTTCAAATATGTAGTCATATCACTAATATCAGTAGCATCTTTTATATATAAATTCATCTCGGTTGGTAGTACTTTTAGCAAATTCTTTTTATCTTTTTCAGTTGTGATAAGGCTTAATTCATTTATGTTATCCTTGTAAATTCCCACAACTTTAAAATAGGCAGAATTATTAAGTACGCATAATAATTTTGTTGAAAATATTATATTAAGTTGTTCTTGAGAGATTTGATCTCCTTGCAATTGGAAATCATCACCAAATAAAACGCCAAAATCCTGTATTACACCTATACTTAGTAAAATTTCTCCATCTGCTAATTCCTTTTTCCCATACAGTAAATCATAATTGTTATACTCACTATAATTAACCATTTCTGCTTTAGCCGAATCCTTAATAAAAATATCATTTCCATCTACAGTTTTATTTATTTTATAACAATTATCAGAATAAATTACAGCAGAAGTGTTCTCCTGCATTTCATGTTCGCTTATTCTCTTAGCTGCCTTAGACGTAACATATGACACAATATTTCCTGTAACATCTTCATGTGTATTTATACCTACTATTATAAAAGATTCTTTAAAATAATTTCCTGATAGGGTAACACTTTTTCCAATACAATCATTATAACTTATAGTAGGATAGATAGCTTTTGCAATTTCTTTAGAGAGTATCATTTCATTATCTTGTCTTAAAAAACTCCCCTCTATTTGTGTAGTCTTAAATCTCTCACGAAAATAATCATCAATATTTATCGATGATACATTCTTAAATTTAACTTCGTTATCCCCAGAAATAACTATACCCGTTAATTCAAAATTTTCAACAATATCCTCAAGACGATTATCATTACTTAAAAAACTCATATCAGACATAAATTTGTCGGCACTAAATTGAGAAGACAAATACGCTGTAATATTATCGTGCATATTCTCTTTTACTACTAATAAATTGGTATCAAGAAAATATTTTTCAACATTCATCGAATTTTCTTTAGATACTAAAACAAAATTCATACCTAATGCACAAATCAGAATAGTAAGAACTGTAATTCCAATTATTTTTTCCGCTTTTCTTTTCCTTATAACAAAATTAGCCCATGAAAGATAAAAACTACGTTTCTTTTCTTTTTGATTTCTGATATTAGTTTTAATTTCAGTAGTTACTTCATTACATGTACTATCTATCAACTGATCACTAATAATTTTACCAAATTTCATTTCTAGTACTCTGTCTGCATACTGCATCGCCATTGTTCTGTTATGTGTAACTACCAAAACCAAAATTTCTTTGGAAATTTTTTTTAATATATTAAATACATCTGTAGTCGTTTTTTCATCTAAATTTCCTGTAGGTTCATCAGCCAATATTATTTTCGGTTTACAAATCATAGCACGTGCAATTGCAATTCGTTGCTTTTGTCCAGCTGATAATTCATTCACTTTACGAGACATTAACTCTTCAATTCCAAGCTCTTTTATTAAATCATAAAAATACTGACTATCACTTCTTACTCCAGCAACATTTAAGGGTAAAAGGATATTATCTTTAACTGTTAACTGTTCTAGCATGATAGCATCTTGAAATACATACCCAATATTCTGTTTTCTATATTCTGTTCTCTCCACATCTGATGTGTATATTTCATTGTCATCAAATATTACCTCACCACTAGTTGGTGAATCTATCATTCCAATTAAATTTAGAAGTGTTGTTTTACCACTTCCAGAATAACCTGTTATAGCTATAAATCCATTGTTATTAAATTTCAGATTACAATCATCTAATGCCACACATTCCTTATACATTTTGCATAAATTATTTAGAATAATCATTTTTGTAGTCTCCTTTTGCTATCAACCAAAGTTTTACAAAATTGTAGTAAAATCTTAAATCTGTTTGTGCTATATCTTCATTAGGTACAATATAATCACTTTTTACAAATCTATTTAAAAATTGAAGTAGACCTTCTGAATTAACACATTCCATAACACGATATATTTTTGCTGTAGTAATAATATCCCCAATTTTTTCATTAGGAGTAACTGAAAAACCACCATTCATATCTAAATTTGATAATGTATTTTCAAATTGAATATTAAAATCACCTGGAACATTCATTTCAAGTAAGACGTAATTAATTTTTACTTCAGATAGCGTTGATGAGCCATCGCAGTTTTTATTTTTAACTAAGTAAGAGAGATAGTTTTTAATCTTACCTATTATCTGATCATCAATATGAAATGATAGTTGTTTACTTAGCTCCAAGGAGAATTGAATAGTATAGAGATTTTTATAGATTAATGTCAAATCATATAAGTCCAAATTCATCAGTAATTTATTAATATTTTCTTCAAGTTGCTTTATATCTAAATTGCTAAAATCTATATCCATCTCATTAGCTAGTAATATTGTAAAATATGTATCTATAATATAATTAATATTATTAATGTTCCTACTATCAAGAATTGTTGGATAAAAATCTGTTCTTACGGTATTAATAATTTTTTTGTTTGATATATCAAAATTAAAGTATTTAGACAACATGCATCCATAATATGTATATATAGGATTGGGTTCTATTGAATCCCTCTTTATAAAATAAGTCTCCAAATTATCATTAATATATTCACATAGACTATCATTTGATTTAACAGAAATATTAAGCATCTTTGAAATGTGAAGTAAATATATATCACAT
>JAEZFR010000192.1 GCA_023417285.1 Bacillota bacterium | reverse complement strand
ATTAATGTCACTATCTATGGTAGTAATTCTGGAATTATCCGCCTTATCTATCCAACTCACTATTTTAAGCTGCTCACTATTATTCCTTCTGAAATCTAATGAGGTTTGATCCAATAGTTTTATGCTGTAGTAGCTTTCTTCAGGCTTAATAAACTTATCAAAAGTTGATTTGGAAACAACAGCAGTAGTGTACGTATCAGTATTTGGTATCAAATCAGTTATATTTTTCAAGGTATAGATATAATCTGGTCTGGTGAAGAACCCACATATAGTAAACTGTTTGCCTTCAAGTGAGAATTTATCACCTATTTGGGTTCCATTTTTATATGCATAAAAGCTGTTTATCAATATGTCCTGGTCATTCTTTATATCATTACCCTCTACTATCTGATATTTGTTGAGCTTTGATGAGCTATTTAGTAATTTAACATCCACATTATTTTCAGAATTTACTTCTTTTGAACGCATCTCCTCAATAACTACATTGTGTTCTTTTTCTATATTTTCTATATTTTCAAGGGGTAAACCTGTAATAAACTGAGCATCCTCTACATTGAAATCATTTCTAAAGCTTGCAATGCTATTTTTCTCACTTATGCCTGATGAAACAAATGAAATATATACTGCTGTAACCAACGCAATCAGTAAAACTGCTGATATGTAGAAGCTCTTGTTTTCAATCAATACCCTTAATATTCGCTTATTCATTTACCTCAACTCCTTTCTATGTGAAAGTAGTAAAATCATTACCACTCAACCATTTCAGCTTCAATTATTTTATTATTCAAAACATTTTCGGTAATGACTCCCCCCCTTAACCTTACTATCCTGTTGGCAATACCGGAGATGGCATTATTGTGTGTAATAATGAGCACAGTGGTGCCATACCTCTTATTCACCTCACAAATCAGCTTCAGTATGTCTCTGGAACCCTTGAAGTCAAGCGCTCCAGTGGGTTCATCGCACAGCAGCAGCGAAGGGTTCTTGACTAGGGCTCTCACAATGGATACCCTTTGCTGCTGCCCTCCACTAAGCTCTCTTGGATATCTATTTTTAAACTCTAGCAAACCCACTTCTTCCAGTAGTTCCTCTATATCCAAGGAATTCTTTGAAATATTTTTCACTGCCTCAATATTTTCATATACCGTCAAGTTAGGAATCAGATTGTAAAACTGAAAAATAAATCCAACCTTTTCTCTACGATAGTTTGTAAGCCTTTCTCCTTTTAGTGAAGTAACTTCCACACCATCACAAACTATTGTTCCGGAGCTAGCATCATCTATGCCTCCAATGATATTCAAAAGAGTGGATTTACCTGAACCAGATGGTCCTAGAATAACGCATATCTCACCCTTTTCTATATCAAGATTAACCTTGTCTAGTGCTGTAAACTCAGTCGCCTCAGTTTTATAAGTTTTGCAAAGGTCTTTTACCTCTATAAACATACCAATACCTCCATTTACTCTATTTGCTCAATTTACAATATCTACTCTAATTGCGATATCTGCCCTTTTTTAAACTATCTGCTCCCTTCTCTCAATATGCTTAGCTATTTGCCCTATTCCGTTACCTGCTCTATGTACCTATCTACTAGTTTTAGCCTTTCTATTCTGCCTGCTCTATTGTTTCATCTATCAGTACGTCTACAAATGAGCCTACTACTTTGTCCAGATACTGTTCACCAATAATTTTCTTCTGTAATATTAAGCCAAAAATTGTTCTTAAGTATGCAGAGAACTCATCAGCAGGTTTTTTCACTTTTACCCCTTTAGTCTGCAAAAAGCTAAATAACTCTTCAACATAAGCCGTATCATTAGTAAAATGTCGACTGACTGAATCAGTATCAATCCGTTGAAGCATATTATATAGGTCTGAGTTATTCATAATCTCAATCATAGCAAGCGTATCCTTATGGTATACTATCTGTTTTACTACCTTCTTTAAGTTCTCTTTGCTAAAACTATTAATGTTTATTAAATACTTCATAACATTTGCTTTTACTTGCTCTTCAATACTTTCAAATGCTTCAAAAAATAGCTCTTCTTTAGTTGAGTAGAATTTATAAAATGCTCCCTTTGATATTCCTACAGCTCTTGTAATATCCTCAACTGTTGTCTTCTTTATTCCAATTGTATTCATAAACTCTAAAGCCTTTTTAATAAGCATTTTTCTTATATAATCTCTCTCATGTTCATTAAATTCTCGTGGTGACATATAAATAGTCTCCTTCCTCTGTGACCAAATAAACTTTTATAGTCACACTATAATACATATTGGTATACATGTCAATATTTTCTAGAAATATTGCATTATTTTAACAATTTATTAACTTTTTCTTCTTAACTGGTACACAAATGTATATTAATATAGAATTATAAAAAAGCTTTGTGTTTGAAAGGAGTGTTACAGTATGTATAATTTTGAACAGATTAAATATGAAAAGGGCCCAGAACAAAACTATAAAAAAGGGAAATCCAGGTTTCCTGTGTACCTCGCTATTGTATTGATTACCGCAATAATTACCAGTATGTCTGTTGGAGGATTGTTATACCAGGATTTTTCCAGTCAGCTGTCTTCACAACAAGCACAACTTGCAGCAATGAATGAAAAGCTGAGTTCTATAAACTCTACAGACTCTATAGTGCAA
>JAEZFR010000190.1 GCA_023417285.1 Bacillota bacterium | reverse complement strand
AACTAATCTAGTTCATCGAGTTTAATAGTGTAGGCTCGCCAAACTAGGCGAGCCTATTTGATTAGAATCATCATAAAAGCTTTCTTCTTTGTTTAAGACTAACGAGGTTGTATATAGAACTTAATAGCTGTCCTCTCTTCTCCGTCAATGCTTACTTCTGCGAATGCAGGAACCGCTACCAAATCTATGCCATTTGGTGCAACAAAGCCTCTAGTAATAGCTATTGCTTTGACTGCCTGATTTACTGCCCCCGCACCAACTGCCTGTATTTCTGCGTAATTGTTATCACGCAGCACTGCTGCTAAAGCTCCTGCAACAGATTTAGGCTGTGAATTAGCTGAAACCTTTAGTACCTCCATAAAACATCCTCCTAAAAATAGCAAAATAAAAAAATATATAACAAGCATATGGTTTATATTCTATATTTTCCACCAAATTCCTTCTTTTTACATTTAGGATTTTGCACTTTTTTATATTTTGGAAATACTAAACAGTTTTTCGGTATTATATTGAACAATTTTAACAGAAATAAAGCCATATTTTTGCTTTAGCTTTTCTATATTAATTCTCTTTTGACCTACAACATCAGATACCAACCTGGGACTACAGAAAATAGCTATATTTTTACAGTCATTTAAGCTATAACTTTCGATATATCTGCACATTTTTTTAAAAATATTTCTTGATTCTACCAATTGACGAAATGCAGCATGGAATGGGCCTGCCACTACTTCACCGCTCTCACTGATATTTTCCGTTGGCTGAAGGCCGATCCTTATTACATTTATTTTATTAGCTTGATACATTTCGAGCAACTCAGCGCTCAGATCTACAGCTTCTTCTAAAGACAAAGGACAATATTTCCCACTGTGGTAAAGCTTTTCAAGATAAGTATTGGTAATAACCAGGGTTGGATAAATTCTTACGATATCAGGTTTTAATTCTATAACCCTTTTTGCAGTTTCTATGGCTTTATCTCTAGTATCACCAGGTAAGCCTATCATTGTCTGGATTCCTAGTGTAAAACCATATTTTTTGATTAAATGCGAAGAATATGTTACAACCTCACTACTATGGCCTCTGAAAGTAATTCTGAGTACATCATCATGCAGGCTCTGCACGCCCAGTTCGATAGTTTTTACGCCATACTTTTTGAGTAGTTCCAGTATTTCTTCATTAATATAATCTGGTCTTGTTGAAAGTCTTAATGCCTTTACCCTGCCAGATTGTATATAACTGTTGCCTATTTCAAGATACCTAATCTGCTCTTCTTTTGGAATTCCTGTAAAGCTCCCACCGTAAAAGCCTATTTCAACAAAGGCATCTCCCGAACCACTTAAATAGCTTTCTATATTTTCACAAATTTCCTGTTCACTAGCCTCTTTAACTTGTCCGCTAATGGTTTTTTGATTGCAGAATATACAATCAAAAGGGCAGCCCTTATGTGGTACAAATACAGGTATTACTATGTGTTTTTTAATATTTAACCACTCCTTGTAGATTTGCACTATCATAGAAATAATTATTTAGCGTACGCTAATTCTACATATGCTCCAGTGCATTTTTTGCAGCATTTTGCTCTGATTCCTTTTTGGAATGCCCAGCCCCTGTGCCAAATACCTCATTGTTTATATAAACCTGCGACACAAACGTTTTGTTGTGGTCGGGGCCGCTCTCCTCCACCAGCTTGTATGCTATAGTCTGATCACTCTTTTTTTGTACTGTTTCCTGAAGCTGTGTCTTAAAATCATAAAACACCTTACCTTCAACACAGTTTCTAATAATATTCTCCATGTATTTCAAAATGAAGACTTTTGCCAATTCGAAGCCCCCGTCCAGATAAAGTGCCCCAAGCAAGGCTTCAAATGCGTCCGACAATATTGAAAGCTTCTTTCTGCCGCCCGACTGCTCTTCTCCCCGTCCTAGCATCAAAAACCTTCCAAGCTCAATATCATTTGCACACTTTGCTAAAGAATTCTCACACACAATTTTTGAACGTGTTATGGTGAGTACACCTTCTGGTAAGTTGGGGTACATCTTGTAGAGATATTCACTTATTACAAGACCTAGCACCGAGTCTCCTAAAAACTCTATTCTTTCATTGTACCTAGGATTTTTCATCCTTTTTTCATTAGCAAATGAGCTATGGGTTATAGCTGTGTATATGTGCTCCTTATTTTTAAAGCTATATTGAATTTTTCCCTCCAGCAGAGCAGCATTTTGCGCAAGCTTATCATTGTTTACCATTATGGAAAAGTACATCCTTTCTTGTTTTAAAAGACTTTTTAGCAATCTTGTTGCAATCTTATCTCAAACCCTATATTTATTGTATCCAAATCTACAGTAACTAACATTAGTAGTAAAACATTAAGATTAACTTATAGTGTAAACCATTAAGTAAAACGTCCAGTGTAAAACATTAAGCATTATATACATTAAGAATCAACATTGAGTATTATATACGTTGAAAATCACAATGAGTATTTTATACATTGAAAATCAACATTGAGTATCATGCAAAAAAAATAAGGCGGAATAATGTCCGCCTTATTATTTTATACCTATATTCTATTATCATCAACCAATAATTACACAAGATGCTAGAACTTTTTTAAGCACAATGTTGCGTTATGGCCACCAAACCCAAGTGTATTTGAAAGTGCATACTTGATATCAGCACTTCTTCCTACATTTGCAACACAATCAATATCACAATTTTCGTCCTGATTAACAACGTTGATTGTTGGTGGTAGGAATCCTTCCTTGAGAGCCATTGCAGTAACTATTGCTTCAATAGCGCCAGCAGCACCCAGAAGATGTCCTGTCATTGACTTAGTAGAGGACATAGCAATATTCTTGACATGGTCTCCAAAAACATTCTTTACAACATTAACCTCTGTAGGGTCGTTTAGGGGAGTTGAAGTACCATGTGCATTTACATAGCCGATTTCTTTTGCATCAATACCTGCATCATTAATAGCCATACGCATTGACCTGGTTCCGCCGTCTCCCTCGGGATGAGGTGCTGTAATATGGTATGCATCACAGGTACAGCCATAGCCAACTACTTCTGCTAAAATATTAGCGCCTCTCTTCTGAGCATGCTCAAGCTCCTCCAATATCAGGATTCCTGAGCCTTCACCCATTACAAAGCCATCTCTGTCCTTGTCAAAAGGTCTGCAAGCTGTAGCAGGGTCTGGATTTGTACTCATAGCACCCATGCTGCAGAAGCCTGCAAAGCTCATTGTTGTCACGCATGCTTCTGCTCCGCCTGATATCATCACATCAGCATCGCCGCGCTGAATTACCTTGAAAGCATCGCCTATAGCATTATTTCCTGTCGCGCAAGCTGTAACTACACATTCATTAAAGCCTTTAAAGCCATATTCAATAGCTATTCTTCCTGATGCCATATTTGCAATCATCATAGGAATAAAGAATGGGCTTACTCTTCCTACACCCTTGTTCAAACAAGTAGTGTGTTGGTCCTCAAAGGTTTCCATGCCTCCAATGCCTGAGCCTACTATAACACCGCACATATCTCTGTTAAGACTGTCCAAATCGAGATTTGCACTCTCAACGGCCATTTTTGCAGCAGCCATAGCAAACTGATTGTATCGGTCCATTCTTCTAGCTTCTTTTTTGTCCATAAACTGTGTAGCATCAAATTCCTTAATCTCTGCTGCTACCTTTGTTGGAAGATTGGAAACATCAATTCTAGTTACCTCGCTAATGCCATTTTTGCCTTCTTTTATAGCTCCCCAGAATTGATTCAGGCCTAACCCAAGTGAGGATACAACGCCCGCACCTGTAATAACTACTCTTCTTTTCATTTAATAAACCTCCTTGAAGGATATTTGATATATTTTAATTTAGTTTTTAGGTCTAATAGGATATGATTTGAAAGGAATAAAAAAAGTCCCTAATTTAAGGGACTTTTTTTGTATGCAGATATTATGCATTATTCTTAATGTACTCAACAGCATCGCCAACTGTAGTAATCTTTTCAGCTTCACTATCTGGAATTTCAAGATTGAATTCCTCTTCTAAAGCCATAATCAATTCTACTATATCAAGTGAGTCAGCTCCAAGATCATCTATGAAAGAAGCTTCCATAGTTATATCGTCTTCTTCAACGCCTAATTGCTCAACAATTAACTTCTTAACCTTTTCGAAAACCATATATTCACCTCCTTCCAAAGGATGGTTTTTGTATTTATATAATATTATAAGCCTGAACGACCAGTTTTATAAGGTCACCCAAAACATATATTATTACATTACCAATCCACCGTCAATATCTATTACTTGGCCCGTTACATAAGCGGATTCTTCTGATGACAGGAAAGCTACTACGTTTGCAACTTCTTCTGGCGTCCCAAACCTTCCAAGCGCAATCTTTTCCAAGTACTTTTGCTTCAAGTCGTCAGGTAATATTTCCGTCATGTTACTTTCTATTAGTCCGGGTGTTACAACATTGCAAGTAATAGCTCTTGCCGCAAATTCTTTGGCTGTTGTCTTTGTAAGGCCAATTAGTCCTGCCTTTGAAGCAGAATAATTAGCCTGCCCAGGATTGCCATACGCACCAGCAACAGAAGAGATATTTACTATCCTTCCATAGCGTTTCTTCATCATAACCTTAGCAGCTGCCTTAGTGCATAAGAATGCACTTTTAAGGTTAACATCAAGAACGGTATCCCAATCCTCCTCAGACATTAAAGCCATAGGTTTATCTCTGGTGATTCCTGCATTATTTACTAAAATATCAATGCCACCAAAGGTTTCAAGGGCTGTTGATATAAGGCTTTTAACATTTTCCGCCTTAGAAATATCTCCAACATGACAAGCAACCTTTATGCCCATTTCTTCTAGCTCTTCACCTGTCTTATAAACAGTATCAGAGGTGGCATTAAGCACTACATTTGCACCGAGGTTTCCAAGCTTTATAGCAATTGCCTTGCCAATTCCTCTTGAAGAACCAGTGACAATGGCAGTTCTTCCTTTAAGTTGCATACTGTCTCCTCCTCAAATTAGTCTAGCTGCAATATCAAACGTGCTATAACCGTCTCCGTATATTTGAAAGGTACAACTCTGTGCAGCTA
>JAEZFR010000158.1 GCA_023417285.1 Bacillota bacterium | reverse complement strand
TCTCTTACCACTGTTTCCAATTCAGTTTTTTTCATATTTTCAAAATAATTTTTTGTATCATAATTGGGAAAAGCTTTAACCTTTTCTAACTCATCTATTAAATTATCCGAGTATTTTTTTAAATATGGCTTTCTCTTCCGTCTTAAAAAATTATCTATTTCTTTCTTTAAAAATTTATACTCATCGCATGATTTTGTATACCCTTGTAGAGTAATTTGATTATCGTCTTCTGCTTGTTTAAAATTAAAGTTATCAAACATTGTACTCTTTATATAAACACTGTGATAAAAATGGTCACCTTTATTATTTAAGGTGGTGGTATCCTTGAACACTTCTAAGTTGCATGAGTTTATAAAATAGTATTGGGAATACTCATTATTAATTTTGTCCTTCCATTGAATATACTTTACATTGAAATCAAGCTTTGCACCTTCATATTTTAATAGGAATTTCTCTGTTTCGGCAATGTTTACAGAGTAATTCAAACTAACTCCATTTATAGTAATCGAATATCCCTTTTCTCTATTCAATTCCAAAAACCAGCAAAATTCATTAATCAAATACGACTTAATTTCATCAAGACTTTTAAAGCCACTCACGCACTCAAATTCAACCAATGTGCCTGTCGATTCTTCAGTTGCAACAATTTCTCCATCATGGAAATTATCAAGACTATTAGTATCAACGGTTATATCATATTTATATTTTTTCTTATCAACTTTATCTTGGTAGACCGTACTCCATGTCGCACTAGTTGCAAAATGATAAAATGTTAACCGACCAACGCCATTCTTGCCATGCAAGGTAGAAACATTCCTTTTCTCATTCGGATTTATTACTTTTTCAGAATCATAAAACGGCTTAAACTTTTTATCAAGTTCACTTTTAGGAATTCCATATCCATTATCCTCTATTTTAATGCCAACTATACCGCCCATAGCATTTTGACTGCATAATAACTTAACACACGTAGCTTGTGCATCAAACCCATTCCAAATAAATTCTACTAGAGCTTTAAGTGAATTATACTTTTGTAATGACTTTTTAATCCCCGAAGAAGTTATTTGAATATTTGCCATTAAAGTTCCCCCTCTATCATCTTTTTCACCTATATATTCTATTTCCACGTTTTTCACCATACCCTTCCATTATACATTTTTTTACTTTAAAAACATAGAGAAATAAAAAGCAAATTCAGCATTATCAGCTCACAACAAAAAACTCACCATGTGAATGATGAGTTTTTAAATAAAATAACTCCCATTTCTAGATAAGCATTGAAAATTAAAAGTAACATATATGGTCTGTCATAGTGCATAAAAGCACCTCACACCTACATAACCTTCGGGGATACCTATCGCACTCTACTCTACCATTCAAGGCTGACCGTAGACCAATGGAAACAATTTCTGACCTTGACACTCTACAACAAAAGCCTGAACAGAATTAGATAGATATGGGTATCAACAGAGCGATATGGTATAATTTCATTGAGATTGGAACATTTTGCTGATTTTTTCGTCTATATAAATGGAAATACAACTTTATGAGGAGTTAATTCGTATAAGAAAGAAAGTAGTTATCGGCATTTGTATTCTATTGGCACTTGTTATATTGGGTGGTTTCTTATATGTTGGCATTGGTCTAAACAATATTGAAAGCAAAATGTGGAACTACCTAAAACAAGAGAATTACAGTGAAACAGATATAAAAAGCATTGAGGTAAAACACTCGTTTGCTAATATTATACTGTCATATAATGAGTGGATTATCGATGTGGTCTATGAGGATGAGCCAACATCAGTTTACAAATATACTTTGAAGGATGGTAACATTGTTGAAAGTGGAGTGTCTGGAACTACTGACAAAGAAGATTTGAAACATTTGACCCCCCCAACAGACAACGAGAAAACAAACTGATTTATGGTGATACTCATGACCCTAATGCTGACAATAGCGAGTATGCGGTCATCGGTGAGTTGGTATGCACTTTTATGTGCAGTCTGACTGACCAGTACTTATCTAGAAATGGGAGTAAAATAAAAAACCTAGTTAGATAAATTCCAACTAGGTTTTTTGGCTAAGCACTCAAGTTTTGATACAATTTAGCATTAATCGAATTCCGCTAAAAAGTGTGATTAATGCTAAAAAGTGCATTCTCTTATTTACCTAAGTACCCAATCACTATCTTATGTAATAGAAGTACAAGCAACCCATCCAAAGGCTCTCTTTTGAACAGAATCTAATCCAAAATATTAGATTGTAGTTCAGCATATATCCGTCAAAGTTGAGTGATCAGCATCCGTTAACGTATACGTATGGGGACTAGTCATAAGGTGCTTAAACCAATATAGAGATGTTTTATAGGCCATTTCCCTGATGAACTTCATATGATTCCAGCATAGAAAACATCTAGCACCCAATCTCTTCTCTTTTATGATTCTATTGGCCAACCAAGTTAACCCCATGTCTTAGCATTCAGAAGGTCAGCAATCTCCTGTATTCCTGGTAGCGTATCTGTCTCAAGAACCTGTGTTAAATCAAATACTCGTGAACCCATTGGTGCTCTTGGAGTTATTTTTTTAAAGTCTGTCTCATAGAATTTATCAACAAAGAAATATCTTTCTGCGGTCATTACATATCCATAGCTTTTCCCGTCTTCTATAGCTTTGCATATTAGCTGTTTCCTATCTTCAGTAAGGTCTCCAAGTTCAGCTTTATACTCAATACCAGACTCTGTATCTACTGCTGTAATAATTGATATAATTTTGCCAATGGCCCTTACGCTTTTTTCTTTATAGAGTCCAAGATAATCATGTGTAGAAAAGCCGCGTTCAATATTATCATAATAAAGACTTTCACTAACATTAAAATCAAATGTAGTACCTGCAAGTTGGACTCTCATCCTTTTCCATGAATCTGAAACAATTATAAGCTTATCTTTATAGCAGTAATTTAGATAATCATCTAGAACCTCCTGCATTTCATAATCCCGATCATCAACTACTTCCTGTATTGCATTTAAAAGCTTTTCAAAAGTAGTATTAATGTGTATTACCGGATATGTCTGCTTTGAATTATACACCCTGAGTTGCTCTTCAAAATCTTGTTTCTTTTCTGATTTCATTAATTCGGGTGCCAAAGTAATCATAACTTTGAATTTTTCATCACTGAAAGAATTTAGATGCCGTATCAACTGATCTGTATAAAACCAATCAGACATTTTAGTCTCAACTACAATTTTAAAGCTCTTCTGTGTGATAGTAGCATCAGGAATGCTATCAACACTTTTTTCTTGTAAGTTAAAAACTATCTCAGGTTCAAAGGCATCGGAAAAGAACTCACTTTTTAGAAAGCGAAAAAACTTATCTGAAGAATATGAATATAGCCTTGATAAAAGTAACATAGTGTTTGCTGTAGCAACATTTTCTTTCTCATGGTATCTTTGAAAATAATGAATCTTCATTATAGCTTACTCCTTATCTCTATTTCTTATCTTTTACGTCTTTTATAATCATCTTCTATTCTATCTTTCCAGTTTTCAGCTATTACTTTACTAGCTCTCAAGCCACTTACAGTTTCACTAATTACTTCATAATTTAGCAAAGTACCTTCACCATCTGCATTAAAATTTGCTGCCCTGTCCTTACTGATTCCAAAGCGCTCTGCAGTTGCAATAGCATCAATGTTTGCGCCCAGGAAAATGAACTCCCAGCCATATTTGCTTTTTTGACGTTCTATCATCTGCCGTACTTTTTCATAGCTGAACTCCCTACTGGCATTTTCCATTCCATCAGTTGTTATTACAAACATGACATGTTCAGCTCGCTCATCTTCAGATGTATGCTTCTGCACATTCCCAATTTTATTAATTGTTTTTCCTATTGCATCTAACAGTGCTGTACTACCCCTAACAAAATACTCTTTGTCCGTAATAGGTGCAATACCTCTTAGGTTGATGCGGTCATGTAATAGCTCGTACTTATCATCAAACAGTACTGTTGTTATTGCGACCTCGCCCGGCTCCTTCTTCTGCTTATCCAGCATGG
>JAEZFR010000103.1 GCA_023417285.1 Bacillota bacterium | reverse complement strand
TCAATGTTTCACATATGCACTTGGAGATGTCACCATCACTAACAAATAATATGTCATTAGCATATAAATTTCTCCAAACAGTGTATTTAATGTGTAAAGTTTTTTCACTTACTACCATGTTTCTTTTTATTAATTCTGTGGTCAATAGTTCTTGGATATGGGATATCTGAGAATTATGCCTTATATTTTGTACCGATAAATCTTTAGCAAAAGGAAAAAATTCCATAAATTTTTGAACTAAATATTCATTTTTACTAATAAATAATGTAAGAGAACTATCCCAAGCGACAATTTCTATATCTGCTAGTGGATGCTGAATACCTACATTATCTGTCCAAAACCCTTCATATCCGTCTGCAAAAGGAAAGTCATACTTTAATACATCTTCAAGAGTAAACTCTTTTGTAAATCCTGAAAATACACCCCAAATAAATTGAAAATCTTCTTTAGAAATTATTTCAGTAAGTTGTTCACCTGTAATCCATATATATTCTTGTGAAAACAATTCATTTATTTTTTCGTTTTGAGGGTAACACTCGCAATTTGTAATAAGCCAGTTATAGTCCATCTGCCTATTTTCTATAGATTGAAAAACTTTCATCATGTAAGTATAATACTTTTCACCTTTTTCTAAAATTACACTTTTCAAAAAATTCACCTCAAAGATTTATTAAATATTTGTTTGTAATTTTATCCTTGGATAGCTGTACTGCACATCAATGCTAAACACTATAAATAAATTTGTGCCAGTTACCTTTTAATACCTATCTACAAAAGATTCAAGAAGTTCAAACATATTATCATCGTTTAGCTTTATGAGTATTGTTTCAATATCTTGTTTCATTACATCATATTGTTTTGAAGCAGAATATAAATTTGAACAGAAAGCAGTGTGGCAAAATAGCCCATAGATTCCCCAGGTAATAGAAAACGGTGCGGTAATCCCATCCTTCTCAATAGTTATTCGTGCATTATTATTGTATTCTTCATCTTTCACTATTTTCCCATTTTCACTACCTGGTTTGCCTACCTATTTATACTTCTTCACCAACCATGTATTCAGAATTGTCGGGAATCATACATTTGTCAATCCATTCATTCATATCTTTGAAAACCTTTGTTCTTGGGTACATTGGATTCTCTTCTCTTTTCGTTGAATACGTTAGGTGAACAACAGCATATCTAATTTCCGAATCATGTACCTTGAAAAGAAAGTCATCACAGTCATACCGTCTACCTATTGCTGTAACCTTTTTACCGTATAATATATGATGCTCTCCTATTTCTTTGTAAAGTTCATTCTCAAGCGAAAAAGAAGTAGTGCATAATTCCTCCCATGGCTCTAACCAATTTAATCTATCCTGCATAAAGAATCATCCTCCAAAATATGGATTTATATCTATAACTTATACTTGTAATTACGCTGTTAGAAATTGAAGATAATTTATTACTACATCTTTAAAGTCGGGTAATATGTCAAATTCAAAATACTTATAAAAGTCTTCAAACTCTCTTGCAGTAGCTTCAAATTCTACCCAATAAATATTATTACTTTCATAAAGTCCAATATGTCCAAATCCAATTTTCGAGTGTGAGTTGACATGAATTTGATGTGCATGTGTTGTCTCAATAATTTCATCAATAATCACACCATGCTTTTCCCATTCATAATCTTTGCTTTTTATCCAGTCTTTAAAAGTTTCAAATATTGAATCCAAGCTATGTCCCCTCGCATTCTTTCTGTTAAGACCTTACAGTCAATCAACTTGCAATAATAATATCAGTAATTTTCCATATGGTAAATAGTGAATATAGGCTGTTTATGTATATCACATGAAATATGTCCATACAGGAAATATACAATAATGCCAGCAGAGTGCATCTCCTACTGGCATCGGTATTATGGCTTTCTTTAATTTACACTTCCTGATATATCTCATATTTTATTATGCGTATAAGCCTATTTATAGCTCATTTGCAATTCAACCCATGATACATATTCCTTAATATTATCGCCATCAAACCATCCACTTCTTTTATCAATTTCAAACAATTTCTCAAATCCATATCGCTTGATTAAATAATTCCAACCCTTACAAGTTATATTTACTTCCAGTATTTGAGCATAATCAAATAACATTTCCACTGTCTTCTCATTATCTAAATCACATTCCCAATACTTTTTGTTGTTTCCTATAGGCCAATATCCAAATGCCAACGGCTCATTTATATCTTTGGACTCTTTTTCTTCACCCATATCAAATTCCTCTACCCAATAGTATTACTTCTTCATTGGTTCTATATATTCTCTCCATAAAACCTCCCAGTAACTTTCTCAGGTGTTCTTAAAGTGCTTATTGTACTTCATTCTATCCACTTTATTGAGTTTTTGTGGGTCACAGAAGTAAAACCATGGCAATCCTTGTCGTTCCAATTAAGGTTCAACAGGCTCATACCAATCTTTTTCGTCCTTTTCCCTTTCATTTCTGACACAAGTTCCGAAATTACAACCACAGCCATATTGAAGTATTGGCTGGGCATGTTCCATCACTTCAATAATATTCTCACATAATTCTGAAGAAAATGAGTTTCCTACTTTTCTCCAGAAGAAACAAAATTCCTTCGAGCAAATATGTAAAGATGGGTTTTCGTAAGGATTTCTATTCACTCTATCTACTCCATTCTTACTAAATACTCCTATTCAGAATTTCTAAAACCTTTTCCTTTGGAATATTTAATTCACTTTCTACCTGCTGTATAAAGTGAATCTGAGAATACAACTTTAGGATTCTGTTCCCATATTCTCATATGGTCTATATAGCTGTTCATAGCATCTTCAAGCGAAATAACTTCTTTAAACTTCACACTGACAACTTCTATATCTAAGAATTTTTCACAGAAAGCCCTTGCACAGTTATTTACTACACTCTTATCTACTCCATTACTTGGATACCAAGTTTCAATAGAGCGAGGCTTTATGTTATTTTCGTTTCTTAGTGCTTCATATGGAACTTCATAAAAGTCTGTATCATTAAGTTTATCGTAGTAATAATTGTATCTTATTTGGTCGCTATCCAAAAACTCAGTTATTTCTTCTACAAACTCCTTTTCATCAGGTTCATTTTTCAAATCTTCCAGAGCACTCTCAAAGTACTGTTTAGTACAAATGCATGTCCAGGCGAGCTTTCTATAGCCTTTTCCCCATTTTCGATATAGAATCACATCTTCCCAGGAGGTTTTATTACAGAACCCCAAAATGCCCCACCAAAAATCGAAATGTGTGACTTCTACGTAGATATTCATTTTCTTCATAAATTCTCACCTCATTTTTTTTCAATAAATTACAGTGTCTTTCTCTATTTACAGCCTAAAAGTTCTCTTCCCATGATTTTCTTCTCTGTTGTTGGAGCTAGTTAGTATATATTTCTCTGATAATCCATGAATTCCCCGTCCTTTATTAAATAAAAATCGAATTTATTAAGCAAATACTTCATCCCTTCTTTGTCTTGACCGACTCCACGTATCTCTACTTTTAATATCCCTTTCTCTAAACAAAAGGCAATAAACCATTCAACAATTTTAGACCCTATTCCACATTTGGGTTTTCTTAGATAAAACCAAGGGATAATCAAAACACTATTTTCAAATCTAAAATTAATCTGAGTAAAGCTATCATTATCATTTTTTGAGTTCTCTTCGAAAATCACATACATGTTTTTCTCTTTTTCCTCAAAAATAATACTGGAACTCAATCCTTCCTCTATTATTTTTATTAAGCCCTCAAACATTGATTTATCGTACACTTCGTTATTCTCATATCGACTAATTACCCTGCCATGTCCAACTACTTTTGGACCTTCTAAAATACTAAATTCAGTCCCCTCAATAAGCTTGTTATAATTTACTTCAGGATAATATAGTAAACGAACTATTGCACAAGCACTCTCTCCAGGCTTGACAGGAGCATGTGAACCTTGTATAAACTCAACCCCAAGTAATTCATCGTCCTCAGACAATTTAAAGTGAGGGCGATACTGGTGGCTATTTAAGTCAACAGGAGATTTCCGTCCTCCATCCTCAGTTAAAAAAAATTTAATTGCAACTTTGGCATTTATATTGCAATTCATAATATACTTCCCTTCATTGGTCATTTTGTATTTTCCCTAAGTTTACTTAATTTTTGAAAACACACTGTATCCAAAATCATATTGTTTTATAGCAACAATACATTATTTACGTAAAAACTTCTTCCAAAATGATTTTTCCTCTTTTTCAAATTCGCCAAGAACTCTCCCAGTTAACCAAAATGAACCGTTTAGGATTCCCCCTTTTATTAATTTACCGTCAAGAATTTCAGGGTCAGCAACTACATCTATTTCATCTCCTAAGACACTTATCTTTGCCCAGATATACTCTTTATTTGTATGCTCATTAACACGGTTCTCTGTTTCAATAATTCTCCCGCTGAATATTGCTTGTGCAACTGGAGGTGTTGTAGTTTCCTCATCTGGCTTAAATAATCCAGATGGTATAAAAGATTCAACCGCAAACTTCATTTCACCTTCTTGAGCATTAAAATACTCCTTTTCAGACTCAAATCCTTTTAACTCGTGGGCAAATGCTGTTAGCTGGATAACAGCAACTTGAGGAAGTTTTATATTGCCATATGTACAAATATCAGGTACATCAAATACAAACGGGTATCCTGTTCCTGCATCTTTTCCCTCTTGAGGGTTCGTCATTGCATAAAATGCTCCATCAAGTTCAGTGTCATCAGGTCTTTTAACTCGTTCACTAACAAGTACTTTCATCCGAGCTGTGCCAAAAAAATGAGGATTCAGCCCTATTTCTTCATTTTTATTATTAAGTTGTCCCCAAAGTTCAACTTCATTATCTACTTTCCATTTTATATAAGTACCTTCTCTAACCCTTATATGTTCACCGTTATGATATGCTTTTTCTAAATAATATTGAAATTCTTGCTTGCCACTTAATGGTATTCCCATACTTGAAAAATGGCTTGCCATATAACACCGCCTTAAATATTTATTTAATGCAAATTGTATTCTATCTATCTCGGTATTTCAACTTTTCTAAAATCTGTTAACTAATTAATAAAATTAGACCCATACTTTCTTACAAGCTCATTAAACTTATTATCAATATAACTCTTAGCCATTGGTGTTATTCTCAAATAGGCTTTCTGATAGTGTCTGGTTCGTAGTTCTGCATGTGTAAGGTTCTTATTTACAGTCGAAGGATATGTATTACTTCCAACTTCCATAAGTATATTGTGTAGTGATATACAGTTTTGAACATCAGTTTTAATTATTTCAATATTATAT
>JAEZFR010000080.1 GCA_023417285.1 Bacillota bacterium | reverse complement strand
ATGATGAGATACTACCTTGGGATCACATTGATATAGGCGTTTCAAAGAAATATCTGATCAGGGAATGTAAAAATGCGCATGAAGAGAAGGTTACGCTAAACTGCAGAGAAAACTGTGGCGGGTGCGGGGCTACTACCTTTAAGAGTGGAATATGTGTTCCAACAGAAGGGGGTTGCCAATGATTATAAGGACTAGATTTAGACGTGGAGATGAGGTTAAGTATATTTCACACCTCGATTTAATGAAAGTATTTGAAAGGGCTATTCGCCGCTCAAGATTGCCTATTGCATATTCACAGGGCTTTAACCCTCATCCCGGCATGGTCTTTGGGCTTCCGCTTGGAGTGGGGGTCACAAGTGATGCAGAGTACGCTGATTTTGAAGTAACGGATGATACATTAGCACCACAGCAGTTTATGAGCAGCTTAAACGAACAGCTTCCAAGGGGCTTAGAGCTCCTCACAGCAAGGAGATATGACTCAAAGCAGAATATAATGGCGACTATATCAGCTTCCCACTACAATGTTGTTGTAGGGGTAGAGCAAATAATAGAAGAGAAGACCGTTAAGGATGGAATTAAGTGCTTTATGGCCTTGCCTGCTATTATGGTTGAGAAAAGGACAAAAAGCGGAAATAAAGAAGTTGATATAAAAAGCATGATTTTTGATCTAGATTGTGAAGTACAACAGTTGCCAGCATTTAGCATAGTAAAGCTTTCTATGTTAGTAAGTGCAGGGAGCAAAGCCAATTTGAAGCCTGACTTATTGACAGAGGCCTTTATGGGCTTTATGAACATGCCATATGAAATAGAGAAAATTCATAGAACTAAACTTTTTATAAGCGACAATGAACAGTTGGTCGAGCCATAATCTAGCTTTGAGGTGAAATATGATTAATGAAATTATTGTAGATGTGAGCTACGATGAAATCCGGGCTGCTGTCTTAGAGGATAAGGAGTTAGCAGAGATTCACATAGAGCGAAATCATCATAAGGGGCTTGTAGGTAATATCTATAGGGGCAAGGTGAGCAGTGTTTTACCAGGAATGCAGGCAGCATTTGTAGATATTGGCTTTGAAAAAAATGCATTTTTATATGTTGGAGATGCTGTTCCGCAAAAAGAATATAGTGATGATGAATTAGATGTTTATAGAGAATACAGCGACTGCAATATTTCAGACCTGCTAAAGGTGGGACAGGAAATTACAGTGCAGGTTATAAAGGAGCCCGTTGGAACCAAGGGGCCCAGAGTATCCACTCATATAACATTGCCGGGAAGGTACCTTGTACTATTACCTAATGCCGATTATATAGGTATTTCAAGGAGAATTGAAAACGAGACTGAAAGGCAAAGGTTAAAGAAAATTGCTGAGAGCATAAAGCCAAATGATAAAGGGCTTATTGTAAGAACAGTTGCTGAAGGTACCAAAGATGCTGACTTTGTTGAGGATATAGATATACTTACAAAGCTTTGGGCAAAGATTAAGCAGGACGAAACAAGCGGTGCGGTTCCACGGTGCATACACCAAGATATTAATCTGGTTTTCAGAGCAGTGAGGGACTTTTTTACATCTGACATTGATAAATTTATTATTAATGATAGATTAGAGTACAACAAGGTCTTAGAACTTGTTGATTTGTTTTCTCCTAATCTGAAAAATAGGGTTGAATTTTTCTCTAAGGATTATGATATGTTCGATTACTATCAGATTGAGACAAAGATTCAACGTGCTCTTGCTAGAAAAGTATGGCTTAAGTGTGGTGGATACTTAATTATTGACAGAACTGAGGCACTTACTGTAGTTGATGTTAATACCGGTAAATTTGTTGGCAATCAAAATTTAGAAGATACTGTGCTTAAAACAAACATGGAAGCAACCAAGGAGATTGCCAAGCAGCTAAGGCTAAGAGATATTGGTGGTATTGTTGTAATTGATTTTATTGATATGAGCAATGTTGCACATCAGCAAATGATTATTGATGCACTTAAACTGGCATTGAAAAATGATAGAACAAAAACCATTGTATTAGGGATGACAGGGCTGGGCCTTGTTGAAATGACGAGAAAAAAGATTAGACAAGAATTATCAACAGTAATGTCTTGTGACTGCCCAATATGTGATGGCTCAGGGAAAATACCTTCAGCTGAGGCAAGTATGCGTGAAGTTTTGAAACAGATAGACCAGTATTTGCTAATGACGGATGCACAAGAAGTTAACTTTGAGGTTCATAATTCTATTTTAGCTAAATTGGAAAATAGAATATTAAAGTTGCTGAAAAATCACAATAATAGTATTAAGATATCAATTTCTGGCACAAACGACATAAAATTCGATGGACTTAGAATTAAACGCATTGACACTGATACGTTGGTGTGCTAGAATATATCGGTAGCCGCTCGACCAAGGCTCCCAAAATATAGTAATGATTACTATTGCCTGTGATGTTTACGTCATATGTGTCGGCGAGACTGTATAGTAGGAGGTGTAGATATGTACGCTGTAATAATGACTGGTGGAAAGCAGTATAGAGTTCAGGAAGGCGATGTAGTTTTCGTTGAAAAGCTAAATGCTGAAGAAGGTTCTTCATTTACATTTGATAAAGTTTTAGCTGTATCAAAAGAAGGTAATGTTACTTTTGGAGCTCCAGTTCTTGAATCTGCTTCAGTAAGCGCTAAGGTTCTTGGACATGGTAAGGGAAGCAAAATAATCATTTTCAAGTATAAGGCTAAGAAGAACATTAGAAAGAAGCAAGGACACAGACAGCCTTACACAAAGGTTCAGATTGAAAAGATTAATGCTTAAGGTTAGAACATAATGATTAAAGTTAAGATAGGCAAGGATAAGGATGGAGTTTTGAAGCATTTTGTTGTCAGCGGACATGCTGGCTACGATAGGCAGGGCAGAGATATAGTATGCGCTGCGGTATCAACTGTTAGCTTTACTACAGTGGGTGCTCTGATGGACTTAGTGGGTATTAGCGACTTCTATACCGAGAGAAATGGGTATATGTTTTGTAAACTTGATATGGAGCTTTCTCCTGAAAAAAGACATACAGCTAATATTATAATGAAGACAGCAGAGATTGGCTTTAAACAAATAGAATTATCCTATCCAAAATTCGTGAAGGTAATGGATGAGGAGGTGTAGTCTCGTGATAAAGATTAATTTACAACTTTTTGCTCATAAAAAAGGTGTTGGTAGCTCAAGAAACGGCCGTGACAGTGAAGCTAAAAGATTAGGCGTTAAGCGTGCTGATGGTCAGTTTGTTTTAGCAGGAAACATTCTTGTTCGTCAAAGAGGCACTAAGATACATCCTGGTGTTAACGTTGGAAGAGGTAAGGATGATACCTTGTTTGCACTAGTTGATGGTAAGGTTAAGTTTGAAAGACTTGGCAGAGACAAGAAACAGGTTAAGATAGTAACTGAAGCATAAGCTTTAATATGGTTATTAATTGACTTCACGGTAGAAAATGTGCTAAGCATTTTCTACTTTTTTTATCTTTTGAAAATTTGCACCAATTTTAGTACAACAATATTTTGAACATATGAGATTATGATAATTATTGATGTACTAAGTTGAGCAAATTTTTGAGTATGGTTTTTTATTATGGAGATAATACTTGTAAAGTATATTAAGAATAAATAATTAGTTTATCCTAAAATATATTTGGTTTATATAGTTTGCAAAAGTATTCATCCCGAAAGGATTATTTAAATGTTTATAGATAGTGCAAAGATTTTTATTAAAGCTGGCAATGGTGGAAATGGTGCTGTATCATTCCACAGAGAAAAATACATAGCTGCCGGAGGTCCCGACGGTGGTGATGGTGGAAGAGGCGGGGATGTCATCTTCGTGGTGGATGAAGGCCTAAGTACACTGATTGATTTCAGGTATAAAAGAAAATATGCTGCCGAGAATGGTCAAGATGGCGGTGCTGCTAATTGTACAGGCAGAGATGGACAGGATATCATTATTAAAGTTCCATTAGGGACGATGATTAAGGATGAATTAACTGGTCTTCTTATTGCTGATATGGTTAAGCCTGGACAAAAAGAGATAATTTGCAAAGGTGGAAAAGGTGGAAAGGGTAATCAGCATTTTGCTACTCCGACAAGGCAGGTTCCTAACTTTGCAAAGAGTGGAGACCTTGGGGATGAACGTTCGTTGGTTCTAGAAATGAAACTGATTGCAGATGTCGGCCTTATTGGTTTTCCTAATGTAGGAAAATCAACAATTCTGTCAATGGTATCTGCTGCAAAGCCTAAAATTGCAAATTATCATTTTACTACGCTCATACCAAACCTTGGTGTTGTCAAGATAGAGGAAGGTAGAAGCTTCGTTATGGCTGATATTCCTGGACTTATTGAGGGTGCTCATGAAGGGGTAGGTTTGGGGCATGAATTTTTAAGACATGTTGAGAGAACAAAACTGTTGGTACATGTTGTGGATGTATCGGGAATTGAAGGCCGTGATGCTTTAGAGGATTTTGACACTATCAATAGTGAGCTTGAAAGATATAACGCGGTTCTTGCTAGCAGACCACAGATTGTTGCTGCAAATAAAATGGACATACCAGGCTCAGAGGAAAACTTTGAGAAGTTTAAGACTACTCTTGAACAAAAGGGCTATAAGGTCTTTGCAATATCTGCTGCTACAAACAAGGGACTAAAAGAGCTAATGTATTATGTAAGTAACACCTTGAGAGAATTACCTGATACAATTCTATATGACGAATCTGACAAGGACGTAGTTGTTTATACTGCTGAAGAGGAAAAGCCTTTCGAAATAAGAATTGAGGACGGGGCGTATATTATTGAAGGTAACTGGATAAGAAAAGTTGTTGGTTCAACTAACTTCAGCAATTATGAATCTCTCCAATACTTTCAGCGCTCATTAAAGAAAAAGGGTGTAATAGATAAGCTCGAAGAAATGGGTATAGAAGAAGGAGACACCGTTAAAATATATGATATAGAATTTGACTATACCAGATAGAGAGGGAAAAGTATGTTAACAGGAAAACAGAGAAGCTATCTAAGGTCACTCGCCAATAACCTGCAACCTATATTTCAGGTTGGTAAGGGCGGAATAAATGATAACATGGTAAAGCAATTCGCTGATGCATTAGAAGCGCGAGAACTTATAAAGGCAACTGTGCTAAGAAATGCAGAAACCGATACGAAACTTGTTTGTGAGGAACTTGCCGAGCTGACAGGGGCTCAGATTGTTCAGGTAATTGGAAGCAAGTTTGTATTATATAAAAAATCTGAAAAGAATCCAGTAATTGAGCTACCTAGATAGGTAGCTTTTTTAGAATATAGGAATTTATAAGTTTTAGAGTGTATACTGAGCAAGATAAAATAGTAAAATAAGCACTGAACGGATTTGCGAAGTAAATTTTCTTGTTTTAAAGATATTATCATCAAATAACTCTCTATTGAATATAATGAAACTGATTGTTAAAAATGGAGATTTTGGTAAAGAGAGTGATGATGACATGAATAACGAAACAACTTCAAAATCCAA
>JAEZFR010000053.1 GCA_023417285.1 Bacillota bacterium | reverse complement strand
GTAGTTGGTCTGGTATTAATGTGGTTACTTCAGGGCTTGGCACCTGGACTTGGAGGAATATGGTCACATGTACTCAATTGGCTTTCATTATTCTCAAGAAGTACAGATTTCTATAGCGGAATGCTGTCACTTTCACCAATTGTATACTATATAAGCTTTTGTGCCGTATTCATTTTCCTTACAATTAGAGTAATTGAAAAAAGACGCTGGAGTAAGGGGTGATAAAAGTGGGATTAAAAATTAACAAAAAATCATTAAAATATGGCTCGAACTCAATTATTTTAATTGCGGTAGTTTTGGCTATAGTAATAGTAATAAACCTGCTTGTCGGAATGGGTGGTTTCAAGTGGGATTTAACTTCTGACAAGAAATTCAGTATATCTGCTGAAACTTCAAAAATTATGAAGGAATTGGATTTAAAAGATGTAGAAATATATGGTCTGTTTGATGATGGAGAAGTATCAGGCAATGCAGGCTATACAGAATTGATAAATATTGTTGAAAAGTACGAGCAGTTTGGTATTCCCGTAAGATATGTTGATCCGGATAAGGACCCAGGCACAATTCGTTCCTTGGATGCTAGCGGAACAAAAAATATTACAAAGGGTGACTTCGTAGTAAAAAAGGGCAGCAAGGTTAAGAGATTATCGGCATCGTCCCTATATGGACAAAGCACTGATTATGGTAGATTTTCAAGGGCAGAAGCACTTATGACAGGTGCTATCAAGTATGTTACTGCGGATAAAACACCAGCTGCATACTTTATTCAGGGCCACGGTGAACCTTCTGTTCAGCAGGAAATGAAACAATTCGCGCAAGCACTTCAGGACAATAATCTTGACGCGAAATCCATTTCACTCGTGACTGAGAAGTCGATACCTGAGGATTGTGAGTTGCTTATATTCGTTTCACCTAAAAAAGACCTTTCAGAGGAAGAAAAAATAAAGGTGCAGGAATATATCAAAAAGGGTGGAAAAGCTGTTTTCCTTATGGACCCAATTGAAACAGGGGATAAGTTCGTTAACTTTGAAGAAGTAATGGCTTACTACAATGTTGGAATGGGCTATGACATTATCAAGGAAAATGACCAGAGTAGACATTTACCAGGTGACGAGTACTCAATTGCTTCTGTACCTGAAAGCAGCACTATTACTGAAGGTGTAGGAACTCAGGACATTCTTTTATTCCCAGATACGAGAAGTATCAAGATATTGAAGAATTCTTCAAGAGACTATGTTAAAACTACTCCATTGGTTAAGACCAGTGAAAAAGCTGCATCAGTTGACATTATGAATCAGGGTAGTATAACAGAAGGCCAATATAATATAGCAGTGGCAGCTGAGATAGAGGGTAGCGGCAAAATTATTGTGTTTGGAAATGGTAAGTTTGTTCTAGATGCTGCTTTGTCCAGCCAGAATGCAACATACTATTCAAACGACACATATCTAGTGCTCAATACAATTGTTAACTGGATGCAGGACAAAAAGGATGAGACAACAATCTCTTCAAAGTTAATTATGCCAAAGACACTTACTGTTACAGAAAGCCAAAAGAATATTTTTGGTATTGTTCTTATAGGCGTGTTACCATTAATGATAATCGCTGGAGGTTTCGTGGTTTGGCTAAGAAGGAGGCACCTATAATATATGAAGTTATATAGAAATGCAATTATACTTCTTGTTATATTGGGAGCACTTGTGGGGGCATACTTCCTTATAAATAGTAAGGTTAATAACAATGCGGCTGCAGACTCTACCATGGATTTAGGTGAGGATGCTATTAAGGTCGTTTCATTTGAAAAAGACAATATTAATTATATCGGCTATGACAATGAAAATGGTAAATTCTCAATTTCGCTTAAAGATGATACTTGGACCATTGAACCTGCAATGGAATTTGCTATGGACGACCTTGTAGCTAATGCTGCTGCTATTGATGTATCCTCTATAGTAGCTAACAAGGTAATAGAAGAAGATGCAAAGGATTTAGCTAAGTATGGCCTTGATAAGCCGGGAACCATTACAGTGGGGCTAAAAGACGGTACAAAGAAAGTAGTTGAATTTGGAGACAAGACGCCTACAAATGATGCAATGTATGTCAAGATGCAAGGTGAGAATAAGGTTTATACTGTTGGTTCATATTATTTTGACAAGCTTTTGATGAAGAGAGGACAGTTTATCAAACAGGAAATTCTTCCGGTTGAAGAGACAGAAATAAAGACTTTCTCCCTTACTAAGGACGGTACTTTACTATATTCACTTAATTTTGTTAGTGATAGTGAAGTTGACATCACCGCACCAGTTGTTGAAAGTGGAGATGCCACAAAGACACAACCAATAAAAGCTAATCTTGTTACTTTAAAGATGACTGATATAGTGGATGAAAATCCAGCTGACTTGTCAAAGTACGGTCTTGATAATCCAAGATATGTAATTGAATTTGGTACTAGTGATACAACAAAGAAGATCGCTATAGGAAAAGACATCTCATCAGGAACGGCATACGCTAAGTTTGTTGATTCTAAAGGTGTATTCAGTCTAGATACAGCACCTCTTACATTCTTAGATATGGGGCTTACAGATGTAATTGATACGTTTGTATATCTTCCAAATATTACGGATGTAGCATCAGTTGAGATAAATCTTGATGGTAAAAAGGTTGTATCAGAGATTACACATTCAGATAACAATGAACAAACCTTTAAGGTTGAGGGCAAGGATGCAAATATGAAGAATGATAAGGGCGATTCTGTGTTTAGAGCGTACTATCAAGCTATCATAGGTCTGACACTCAAAAAGTATGATCCTAATTTAACTCCTACCGGAAATGCGGAGGTAACTATTAAGTACAACCTAAGAGATGGAAAATCGGTTACAGTAGGATTAATATCAAAGGATGATAACTACTATTATGCTATGAAAGATGGTAGATACACAGGCAGATTAATTCTCAAGTCAAAGCTCGATGAGTCAGACGGTATTAGGCCAACTTTAGATGCATTATTAAAGGCTATTAATAAGTAATTTTTTATAAGAAGTATTAGAAGAGCAACTCCAACATAGAATTACACTAGAGAAATTTCTTTGTAAATCATGTTAGGAGTTGCTTTTTTATGAAGGGTGAAATCAAGAATGTACTTAAGGTTGCATTTCTCTATATGGCCACAGTAATTGGTGCGGGATTTGCTTCAGGACAGGAAATATTACAGTTCTTTTCTACGTACTATAAAGGTGGTTTTTTTGGCATTATACTTGCTGGCTTTCTTTTTTCAATAGTTGGGTATGTAGTATTGAACAAGGTATATACTGAGAGAATTAGAAATTATGATGAATTCTTATTCCCGATTCTTGGGTATTTTTTAGGCAGCTTAATGGAATTCGTAGTTATGCTTTTTATGTGTTGCATTCTGAGTGTAATGGTTGCAGGCTTGGGCAATGTACTTATGGATTTTACAGGCTTTCCCTATATGCTGTGTGTTATAATATGTGCACTTATTTGCAGCATCGCTATAATGTCCAATATTAAGGGAGTTATGGCCATGAGTTCTATTATTTCACCAATTCTTATTGTAGGTATAATCGCAGTAGGCTGCTATATAATATTATCTAGGGATGTATCAGTATTTAATATATCATCAAAGGCTAAGTTAATTACAGATAATTGGGCATTCTCTGCCATACTTTATGTAAGCTATAACACAATTCTATCAACCGTTATTTTATCTAGCATGCTACCTTATCTAAAAACAAGGAAGGTAAGTGGCTGGGGTGGAGTCTTAGGCGGAATTATGCTAGGAGCTACGGCGCTTATACTAAATACTGCATTGTATTTTTTCTTTCCTCATTCCATAACCTCAGAAATACCCATACTTGGGATAATTGTAAATAATAGTAAGTGGCTTGCTGGACTCTATAGTATAGTACTTGCTCTTGCAATGTTTATATCCGCGGTAACATCAGGATTCTGCCTGACCGAAAGGATTAGTAGCAAGCTCAAAATTAACTATAAGTTAGTGGGTTTTATACTGTGTACCATAACTATTCCACTCTCATCTATTGGGTTTTCTAGCTTGATTAACACCCTATATCCTATATTTGGTTACCTTGGATTGTTCATGTTGATAGTAATAATTCTTGAGTTTATAAAGGGTATAGTGGAAAAAAGAAGGTTGCACCAATAAATCATGGAAATACAATGCGTATATTTGACAAATGACCTGTTTCACCTTAAGATTTTATAGAGTAATCAAAAAGAAATGTAACTATAGTTGGTGTTACTAAATAGACTGTGCTAAAATATTTATAACTCTATTATTTAATACTTATACATATGGTTTTGAGGTGAGTTAATTGACTAAAGATAATGACACTAATATACAATCAAATTCAAATGTTGTTAAGTTGCGCAACACCCATCCAGTTAGAACATTTTTTTCATTTATACTCTTACTGCTCTTAATATCGGCTATTATACTATTTACACTTCTGAAAAGCTCAGGCTACGATTTTAAAAGTATGAGCGTTCAGGAGGCCTTTTCTTATTTAACAAATCAAGCAAAGTCAAGTGATCAACATGAGATTATCACATTTTCTATTGATGGAAGTGGGGATTACAAGCTATTTAAGAACTACATGGTTTTGGCATCAAAGGACGGGGTTAAATGGTATGACAAGAACGGCAAGCTGCTCCAAGAGAAGGCGATGACCCTTATTCAGCCCGTGCTAAAGATTGCAGGCAGCTATTTGGTAGTGGCGGACGTTGGTGGTAGGGATGTTTATGTTTACAAAGATAAGACATTATTGTGGAACAAAAAATTAGATGATGAGATTATAAGTGTAAATATTAGTGAATGGGGAATAAGCTCCATTGTTATGCAGTCAAAGGAGTTTAAGACCTCGGTGCAAGTCTTTGATGAAAATGGAGTGGACAAGTATACAAAAATGTGTGCGGAGGATATTGTGCTTTCTGCTATGGTGTTAAAAAGTGGGGAGGACGTTGTAATAAACAAGCTTAGCACAGATGGTATTAAGACAGGGACAACCTTGGAGTTTCTTAATATTTATGAGGAAAAGCCCATAGCAACAATTGAAATCAATGAGCAAATTACACCTATATTATTTTCTACAGGCAAAACACAGGTGGCTGTTGGGACAAATGTAATTGTTGCGGCTGACGAAAAGGGCAAGGAATTGTGGAGGAAAAGCGCAAGTCTTATATATTGTACTGCACCAGAAACATCAAAATATATAGTGTACGCCGGAGCTCTCATTACAAATGGAAAAGAGACGCACAAGGTTATAACCGTCAACTCGGCTGGCGAGACGGTTTATAGCTTTGATATCAATGAAAAAATACTTGGTATGCACTTATATGGGGATAGGGTAGCATTGAGAACTCAAAGAAGCATATACTTATACACTCTTAAGGGACAAAAAGTCTCGGAGTATCATTCACCAAACGAGATACAGGACGTTTACCTTATAGGTAAAAAACAGATTGTGCTTATGCACGGAGGAAGTATATCTGTTATGAACATGGATTAACACACTCATTAATACCAAAATAGGAGGGTACAACAGTGCCAGTTATCAATTGGACAGATATTGCTGTTATATTGGTGATAGGAGTTTTCACTATTATAGGGTTGAGAAATGGATTTCTTTATTCTGTTTTTAGACTGCTTTCCTATATTATTGCATTAGTTGTTGCTGTCAAAGCTTATCCCATATTATCCTCAGCACTCCAGAAGACTATTTTATACGATAAGATTAAGGTATATGTAATAAATAGTATTCAGGGTGCCAATGCTGCTGCCGCTGCATCGCCAAGTTTAGATGCTACTACGTCTGCAGCAGCCGCTCATAGTGCATCCGCAGCAGCTCAGGCCACGTCTGCAGCGGCTCATAGCGCATCGGCAGCAGCTCAAGCCACGTCTGCAGCTCATGGCGCATCGGCAGCCCATGCGGCTACGGCTTCAGCTATATCGGATAGTGGGCTACAGATGTCACAATCAGCAATCCAAAACATAAAACTGCCTGACTTTTTGAAAACATCAATAATAAATGATGTAGCTCAAAAGGGCCTAGAGACCAAAGCCGCAATAGTAGATGCTATAGGACATGAAATATCAATGCTGATAATAAACATTATTAGTATGCTGCTTATCTATTTCCTTATCAGGTTTGGGCTTATGTTCACTAGAATAATTATAAGGGCAGTAGCAAGTCTTCCTATTTTCAAGCAGCTGGATAAAGCAGGTGGAATTGCCCTTGGAGCTGTGGAGGGAATACTTGTGGTTTATGTTTTATGTGCATTTATTACACTTTTTAGTGCATCACCTGCATTTAACTCAGCTATTAATAGTGTAAAGCAGGCAAGGTTTGCACATTATTTCTATGAGAATAACTTCATTGTATCCTGGCTTAACCCTGACAAGCAGTTAGATAGCAGTGATTCACTTCAAGTAAATCCTATTAAATCAACAAACAATCAAAAGAGCAGTAATCCTTAATATATTATCTTCAATTAGATATTAATCCTTAATGATTTACTTCAATTAGATATTAATCCTTAATGTTTTAAACTTCAATTAAAAATGCTTTTCATGTTTTTTATCCACTTGCCTATTTTTTCTAGACATAATTCTTTCATAATAGTAAAATGTTTCAAAAGAGAGAGAGTTAGTGGCTGAAAGGATTGATTACTATGAAGAGCAATAGCGTAAAGGCTGGGATAGAGAGAGCACCGCACAGGTCTCTTTTTAAAGCAATGGGTTATACTGATGAGGAATTAGCTAGACCACTTATTGGTATCGCCAACTCAAAAAGTGAAATAATTCCAGGACACATAAATTTAGATAAAATTACAGAAGCAGTCAAGGCTGGTGTTAGAATGGCTGGGGGAACACCTGTTGAGTTTGGTGCAATAGGTGTGTGCGACGGTATAGCCATGGGGCACATTGGTATGAAGTATTCGCTTGCTACCAGAGAGCTTATAGCTGATTCATGCGAGGCTATGGGGTTGGCGCACAGCTTCGATGGGATGGTCTTTATACCCAACTGTGACAAGATTGTACCTGGTATGCTAATGGCTGCTGCTAGAATAAATGTTCCCTCCATCGTAATTAGTGGGGGACCAATGCTATCTATCACTAGAAAAGGAAAGCCGCTCGACTTAAATAGCGTGTTTGAAGCGGTTGGTTCCTATAAGGCAGGCACTATGACAGAAGAGGAAGTAAAGGATATAGAGGACAATGCATGTCCGGGATGCGGTTCCTGCTCAGGCATGTTTACTGCTAATTCCATGAACTGCCTCACAGAAGTGCTGGGAATGGGTTTGCCGGGTAATGGCACAGTGCCTGCTGTCTATGCCGAAAGAATCAGACTAGCCAAAAAAGCAGGTATGAAGGTTATGGAACTGGTGGAGAAGGACATCAGGCCTTCCGATGTGCTTACAGAGCAGGCTTTTGCCAATGCACTGACTGTGGATATGGCGCTGGGGTGTTCAACAAACTCGGTACTACACCTGCCTGCCATTGCAAACGAAGCAGGCGTAGAAATCAATCTTGACGTTATCAATGAAATAAGCAGCAGGACCCCTAATCTATGCAAGTTAGCGCCTGCAGGACACCACCATATTCAGGATTTATATATGGCGGGTGGGGTTCAAGCGGTTATGAAGGAGCTTGCTAACGCAGGTCTTCTCAATACAAAGCTTATAACTGCTACAGGAAAAACCGTGGGAGAAAACATAGAGAGTGCAAAGGTGCTAGACCGAGATGTTATTAGAAGCATAGAACAGCCGTATAGCAAGACGGGTGGTATAGCTGTACTCAGAGGTAATATTGCACCTGATGGAGCAGTTGTAAAGAAGTCGGCAGTGGTGGAGGAAATGTTAGTTCATCAAGGGCCGGCCAGAGTATTTGACAGTGAAGATGAAGCAATAGATGCCATTTACAATGGAAGAATTGTTAAGGGCGATGTTGTGGTAATCCGATATGAGGGACCAAAGGGTGGACCCGGAATGAGAGAAATGCTTGGGCCAACCTCAGCGATAGCAGGTATGGGACTGGGTAGTAGTGTAGCACTTATTACAGATGGCCGTTTCTCAGGGGCTTCGAGAGGTGCATCAATAGGCCATGTATCCCCCGAAGCTATGGAAGGTGGGCCAATAGCACTTATTAATGAAGGCGACTTAATAAAGATTGATATTCCAAACGGTAAAATAAATGTTGATGTTTCAGAAGCCGAGCTAGGCAAGAGAAAAGAAGCATGGAAAGCGCCAGAACCAAAGATTACAAAGGGTTATCTTGGAAGGTACGCAAGGCTCGTTACCTCTGCTAGCACGGGCGCAGTGCTCAAGTAACAAGTAAGACAAACTAGTAAACTACTTTTGAAAGGAAGTGAGATTTGATGAAGTTATCAGGTGCTGAAATTTTGGTTGAATGTTTAAAAGAACAAGGCGTTGATACTGTATTTGGATATCCGGGAGGTCAGGCCCTTATAATATATGATGCTCTATATAAAGCCAGAAATGAGATTCGTCACATTCTTACTTCTCATGAGCAGGGGGCGTCCCACGCTGCTGACGGCTACGCAAGAGCAACAGGAAAGGTAGGAGTGTGTATTGCTACCTCGGGACCTGGAGCTACAAATCTTGTCACAGGCATAGCTACTGCTTATATGGACTCCATACCTATTGTTGCTATTACAGGTCAAGTACCTACAGGGCTTTTGGGTAAGGATTCCTTTCAAGAGGTTGATATTACTGGCATCACAATGCCTGTAACTAAGCATAACTTCATAGTAAAGGATGTTACAAAGCTGGCTGATATAGTTAGAGAAGCTTTTTATATTGCAAAGGATGGCAGGCCTGGGCCTGTGCTAATAGATGTCTGCAAGGATGTAACGGCAGCTGTTACTGATTATGATGCAAAGCCCGTTATAAGCAAGCTGCTCAGAGAGAAGATGCTCACTACGCAATACGTACTAAATATAAATGATGTTGAGATGGCAGCTCAAGCGATAAATGCTTCAAAAAGACCAGTAATACTCTCAGGCGGGGGTGTTGGAATTGCAGGGGCAGAGAGAGAGTTGCTGACTCTAGCGCAAAATGCAAACATTCCTGTATGTACTTCTCTTATGGGAATGGGGACTTTTCCGGGGGACCATCCGCTATTTATGGGCATGGTAGGAATGCATGGCACACTTACTTCAAATTATTCTGTACACAACTGTGATTTATTCATGGCAATAGGTGCAAGGATGAGCGATAGAATCGTTAGCAATGTCAAAGGGTTTGCTCCTAATGCAAAAATACTGCATATTGATATTGATGCCGCAGAGATAGGGAAGAACATCAAGGTTGATTATCCTCTGGTAGGTAACCTAAAGGAAATTATGGGAATCCTTGTTGAAAAGGTAGACCAAAATGACAGAGCAGATTGGATTGCTAATGTAAATGAGTGGAGGCAGAAGCACCCTCTCAAATACTGCAAGCAACCGGGGGTACTTAAGCCACAGTATATTATGGAAAGAATTTATGAGCTTACAAAGGGAGAGGCAATAATTACTACGGAAGTTGGTCAACACCAGATGTGGGCTGCGCAATATTATAAGTTCAAAAAGTATAGGCAGTTTATATCCTCGGGTGGATTAGGAACAATGGGTTATGGTTTGGGTGCCTGTATGGGGGCACAAATAGCTTGCCCTGACAAGAAGGTAATCAATATAGCAGGTGACGGAAGCTTCCGTATGAATTGCAACGAACTGGCAACAGCAGTGGAATATAAGCTACCTATAATCATAGCATTGTTTAATAACAGGGCACTGGGCATGGTGCGACAGTGGCAGGAACTTTTTCACGGAAAGCGCTACTCGTTTGTAAACATCGAAAGCCCCGATTTTGTACAGGTGGCCAAAGGTTACCGCATTGCCGGGAAACGCATCTCCGAACGAGAAGAATTAAAAGGTGCGTTGCAGGAAATGCTGGCGCACAACGGCTCTTACCTGCTGGAAGTAATGGTGGGTAAAGAGAACAACGTGTTCCCGATGGGGGAAGCCGGAACCAGTGTCAGCG
>JAEZFR010000038.1 GCA_023417285.1 Bacillota bacterium | reverse complement strand
AAAATAGGTGTTTCACCATTTCCCAAGCCAGCCTCAGTTGCCAGCAACAAATTCTTTGTCACCAATCTGCCTTCTGGGGAGGTGTCGGTACCATAATTAATTGAGCTAAAAGGAATCTGTGCTCCTGCTCTACTGTGCATTGTATTGAGATTGTGCACAAATGCCTCCATAGCCTGATAGGTAATCCTGTCTGTCTCAGCTACTGCCTTGTTTGCAGCAAATGATTGAGCTTTCTTTACCATATTTTCATCTTCTATGTCCTTTATAAGGTACTTGAATTCTGTTTCAAGGTATAATTCCATTCTTCCGAGAGCAGGACGTAGTTCACATTCTTTGTAGACTTCTTCCATCGCCTTCTCAATTATTACTATATAGTCAACGCCATCAGAAAGCAGCTCAAGTGCCTTCCTAAGGTTCTGCTTGTATATCCTTATAAATGTCTTTTCAACACCAAGTGCCATACCATAATCAAAATTAGGTATGCTTTGGCCACCGTGCTGGTCATTTTGGTTTGATTGAATAGCAATACAAGCCAGTGCAGAATAACTGTTTATGTCATTCGGTTCTCTTAAATATCCATGCCCTGTGCCAAAGCCATTCTTAAATAGTTCAATTATATCAATTTGACAACAAGTTGTAGTAAGTGTAAGAAAATCCATATCGTGAATATGAATATCTGCATCATTATGAGCCTTGGCATGCTCTGGCTTCAAAACATACATCTCATAGAATTGTTTAGCACCCTCTGAGCCATATTTGAGCATAGTGCCCATAGCAGTATCGCCATCGATATTGGCGTTTTCTCTTTTTAGATCGTTATCCTTTGCATCTTTAAAGGTCAGTTCTTCATAAACCTTCATTAAGCGCGTATTCATCTCACGAACCTTTGTACGTTCAGATCTGTACAAAATAAACTCTTTTGCAGTTCGTGCATGACCAGTTTCGATTAAAACCTTTTCGACAGCATCCTGAATTTCTTCTACGCCAGGAACCCTCTTGTTGAGAGTAGTTTCTATGTATTCGACCACTTTTTCTGCTAGCATCATCGCTGTCTGATAGTCTTTTCCTCCCGTAGCACTTGCTGCCTTGAAAATTGCACTTGCTATCTTTTCAATGTTAAAAGGAGCTTCTCTTCCATCACGCTTAGTGATTTTGGTTATCATATGTGCACTGCCACCTTTCTGATTTTTTCTTGCTTTTTACGCTCATAATGCCCTGAAACAAAAAAAGGCACAGGGCATTTAGCAAAGCAAGTTTATTAAATTTCAACAAATAAACATTTTATTTTGTGCCTATATGTTGTGTATTTATACTATCACTAACTATATATAGTGTCAATATGGGATTATAGTACTAAAATTAAGCAAGAAATCTCTCAAACTCTTATAGTTTCTACTTTTAGCCTTTATGGTGTTTTAAAAAAAATTTTTTATTGCATTCCGTCAGTCGTTAAACAAAAATGTAGGTATAAAAAATAGGACTATACTTATATCGTGATAGCCCCATTTTTAATACTTTGTATTAAATTTCTTGTCATACATTAACTTGTAATGACATGTTATTCTCATTATAACATCCTAATATTGGATATTATAGTATGCCAATTTATGTCATCATAACATCCTAATATTAGCCATTATAGTATTCCAATATACGTCATCACAACATCCTGATATTAGCCATTAGAATAGTTAATTTTACGTAATTAGAACATTCTAACATTGTCATCATAGCATTTCAATCTTGTCGTCCTTAAAACTCCCCAGCATAGCAGCACCGAGAATAATTGCTCCCCCGCCTGTTTCCGCCATTTTAAACTCAGGTAGCTTCAAACCCTTGAAGTATATTTTCTGGCTAAGCAGTGAATTCAGAGGTTTCGATAAATTTTCACCAAGCTTATTTATTGGGCCGGCAATAATAACAACTGAAGGCATTAGTATATTAACTATATTTGCAATACCCTCGGCAAGTACCTCAATAAAATCGTCAAATACCTTTTTTGCATAAATATCGCCCTGCTTAGCAGCCTCATAAGCTGTTGTCTCATTTATCTGATTAATGTCGTTATTTACTAGTGACATTATAATGGAAGCTGGATTAGCTGCTGCGTTCTTTGTTTCTTCGATAAGTGCTGAAGCGGAAGCATACATTTCCCAGCAGCCCTTACGACCGCATGTACATTGTCTACCATTTTGATTTATTACCATATGGCCAAATTCTGTTCCCCCAAAATTAAAGCCATTATAAATACTACCGTCTATAATAAGTCCTCCGCCAATGCCATTACCTATCTTTATAGTTAGTGAGCTGCTAGTACCATATGCGGCTCCTAGCAGGTATTCAGAAATAGCAACACAATTTGCATCATTCTCAACGTATACCGGAACATTTATGTATTTTTGGATTTCTTGACGAATGTTGGCATTCTCGAAATTCAAGGAGTAGTTTCTAAGTACAATACCTTTCTCATTGTCTGTAATGCCAGGACAACCAACACCAATTGACTTAATTTGCTTAATCTCCAAACCTTCTTCGTCAATTCCCTTTTCTATAAGGTCATATATATCTCTAATAACACCTTCAAAGGATTTATTTTTCTCTGTTCGCATGGAAACCTTTCTGACAAGCTTTTGATTTTTGTCTATAATTCCAACAGCTATATTTCTTACTCCAATTTCTACGCCAATGTAGAATTTCATAGTTTTTTAGACCCCTTTATAAAATAATAATTATATGTTTATTCTATGTTTCATTACCAAATAAATTAACGCTTTTTGGCCTTATACTTTGCATTGTTTAATACATAATCATCGTCCTTTAACTGCAATGGCATGACTGATACAACAATGTGCTTATGCTTCAACAGTTCCTTTTCTACATAATATCGAGTATTATTATGTAGCGCTCTATGCCACCATTTTTTAACGGCAAATTGGGGCAAAATAACCGTTATCATATCACCCGTTTGATAATCATATTCTGCCGATTCAATAAACTGCAGAAGAGGATCTACCACCCGGCGAAATGGAGAATATTTGACAATTAGTGGTATACCCGTATTTAACATCTCAAATTTTTCTTTTATTCTAGCAGCATCTGCCTCATCAATTACTACAGTAAAAGCACTTATATTGTTTGAAATAGTCTTAGCATAGCGCAATGCACGTATACTTGATCTATTTATGCTTTCTATAGGTACTATTACTCTATTGCGATAGACACTCTGATTAATATCAAAATTAGATATCTCCTCCGGTTGCATCTTGAGCTGATAATTAACAGCTGTATAATGTTTTTTGACCTTGAACATCAAAAGCATTAATACAGGTATTAATATAACAACCATCCAGGCACCTTCTTTAAACTTGGTGAAGGCAATGATTACTACTACAATGGAGGTTACTACTGCACCAAATCCGTTAACGGCAGCCTTATAGTGCCAATTCTTTCCTCTATTTTTAAACCATTTCATAAACATGCCCGATTGGGACAATGTAAAAGAAATAAACACGCCAATTGCATACAGTCCCAGTAGTTTTGTTACGTCAGCCTGAAAGCCAATTATCAATAGTATAGAAAAAATTGAAAGCATAACTATACCATTGTCATAGCTAAGTCTATCTCCCCTCATACTAAGCTGTCTTGGTGCATAACCTTCCTTCGCCATTATGGATATAAGCATTGGAAAACCAGCATATGCAGTATTTGCAGCCATTACAAGTATAATGAAAGTAGTTGCCATTATGTAATAATACATGAAGCCACGTCCAAAAACCTGCTCGGCAATCATAACCAGCATAGCATTTCCGCCTCTTGGATCTACATGATATAGATTTGCCAATACAGAGCTTCCACCGAACAAAGCAAGTATTATAAGTGATAGTATTAATAGAACCAGCTTAGCGTATTTTGTTGATGGGCTCTTGAAATTGGGAACTGCATTGCTAACAGCTTCTACTCCTGTTAGTGCAGTACACCCTCCAGAAAACGCTTTAAGCATAAGTATAATAGTAATGGGCTCGCCCACTGATTGAATGGTAGGTTCTATAGGTGTATAATCCATAACCTTAACCTTTACTATTCCATATACTATCATTGCTACTATACCAAAAATGAATAAATAAGGTGGTATTCCAAAAATTCTGGAAGATTCCCTCAATCCTCTAAGGTTGCCTAGCATTAATAAAAGTATCATTAAGCATGCCAGAGGAACTGCATACGGCCTAAATTGGGTAAAGGCTGTGGTAAACTGCTGAATTCCTGACGAAATGCTAACTGCAACGGTAAGTACATAGTCTACTGATAGAGCTGCACCTGCCGCTACTCCTGCACCTATTCCCAAATTTTCCTTTGCAACAATATAAGCCCCTCCACCATTTGGATAGCTATCGATTGTCTGCCTGTATGAAAACATTAATATAAACAATAAAGCAATTATAGCAAATGATACAATGGTTAATTGCTTGTATGCCAATACACCAATTAAAGGCAACAGAATAATGAGCACATCCTGTCCTGCATATGCTACTGATGAAATAGCATCACTGGACAAAATAGGCAGTCCCCAAGTTACACCAAGCCTTTGCTCGTTCAATGCCTCATTTTTTAATGGTCTTCCTACCAAGACCCTTCTAATTTTCCTAAACATATGTACACACCCTACCTCTTAAATTATACGGTAATATATGTCCCTTCTTTTGTGCATTAATTTTTATACAAATATAGGATAACAAGAATTAATTCTAATACTTTTTATTTACTTTTACAATATATATTTCTTACATTAATTCACAATTTTTTAAAAGTTTTAAAATTATTATTGTGCGATTATAACAAAAAGGAAAAACGGTGAAATCCAAAGTAAAAGATAGGATATCACCGTTAATATTAATTAATAAAAAATTTATCTTATTGACCTTTCAACTTATTTAAAAGATCGTTAATTTCTTGAGACTGTTTCATTAGTTCATCTAGCTTCTTTTGGAGTTCATCAAGTGCTGCTGCATCAAAAGCACTTGGCGTAGTAGTCGTTGAACCTTGACCCTGATTATCAGGCTTTTCATTTACAACAGGTGGCTTGTTATTTTCAGAAGGCTTTAACTGCCCTCCAAACAGGTTATCTAAAGCCTCGTCCAGGTTATTACCTATACCATGCTTTAAATCTGCTCCCTGTTGGTATCCTACAACAACCTTTCTTATCTGAGGTATTGAGGATTTGCTCTCTGATTGAATATAAATAGGCTCAACATAAAGTATGCTTTGTTCTATAGGTATAACCAGTAGGCTTCCCTTGAAAACATCAGAGCCTCCTTGGCCCCAAAGAGTCATACTCTCCGATATCTCACTTATCTGATTAATATTTACCTCAACCTGGTCAGGACCAAGAATATTTGTATCCTTCGGGAAGTTAAATAATATCATTTCTCCATATTTATCACCGGAATTTCTTACTGCCAACCAAGACACCATGTTATGCTTTTCACCAGATGGAGTAAAAGGTCTCATTAATATTAGTTCTTCCTTATCCCCCAAATCATCTGGCAGCTTAATCATATTGTAATAAGCATCAATTTCCCTGAACCCGGTAGCACTTGTTTTGTCTGGATAGTTAGCAATGTTCCATGCGTCCTGATTAGTATAGAAGGTGGATATATTTTCCTTATGAGTTGAAGGATTAATGTGATACTTCTTGAGCATTTCAGTTTGCACCTTGAATAGTAATTCAGGATAACGTATATGGCTCAAAATGTCCTCTGGCAGAGATTCTTCAGTAAACACATTTGGATATATCTTCTGATACACCTTAATAATCGGGTCTTCCTTGTCAATTATATAGTACTTAACATCACCATTATAAGCATCAACAGTAATTTTTACTGAATTTCTGATGTAGTTTATACCGTTTAAGGATCTTAACTGTGAATCACTGCTTTGCGTATAAAGTGTCTGAGCAGTTGGATAGTTTGCAGACATTGTATAAGCATCAAGTACCCATACCAGCTTACCATTGTCTGTTATAACCAAAGCAGGGTCATCATCAACCTTTAAAAATGGAACTCCCATCTGAGCTCTTTGTACTACATTTCTATTAGGAAGTATTTTTGAGTTGGACGATATATTACTGGATACCAATATGTTTGCATCGGCATATTTACCTGCAAACAGCATTCTATTGAGCAGATTTAAGGATATTTTACTATTGCTTTCATCCTTAAAGCTTGTTTCGACATTACCATCGTAATCTATTTCCTTCATCTTACCAGAACCCTCTGGATTAACAATAACGAAATTATTAGTGAGCTCTCCATAATAAATTCTAGGCTCGGTAATTTTCAAGGTCTCTTTATCTACTGTATCCATCTTTAAGCCACTAAGCAAGAATTCTACTTGCCCTTGGGATGTAAGCTTGTTAATAGGATTAACAACTACCCCATATCCATGAGTATACTTGAAGGTCTTGTTAACAAAGTTCTGATTTTGAAGCTTATCAGCATTAACTTCTCTTGCAGAAATAAATACCGGAATCTCCTTGCCATTGATGGTGTAATTTAGAATATCACCGTTGGCAAAGGTATAAAAGTTGGTATTGCTCTGTAGCTGTTTGTTACTTTCTAGGGTTGGAGTATAGTCCACCACCCTTATATTATCAATGGTATTTCTGTTTCTATTAATAATTTCAGGTGTTAAGTCTTCGATTGTATCAAAATCATATGTGTGAATCTTATCCAATCCAAAAGCTTCTCTTGTTTGAACCATATTATTTTTTATATAGTTTTCTTCATACTCAAATTCATTAGGCTTAACTATAACCTCTTGAACAACAGTTGAAACCAATGTAAGTACTACTAATATAATTGGGAAGATCGCTATGCTAAGGGCCGCATTTTTTAGCTTACCCTTCCACATGAATATAAAGGATAAAACAACGATAGCCAAAACAATAATAGGGGCATAGGTATAATATTTAATCCAAATATTCGTATCCACATAGCCTGCACCATTTATATCAAGACGAGTAAAGCTAGTATATAAAAGGCCCTCTCTTTGGAACTTGAAGGAAATTGTCTTCAATATGAAGAAAACAGCTATATTGATAAGATTATGCCTGAGTATTGCCTTGTTTTTGAGCTGTTCCCATGAAACTGTTGTCTGTAATGCTGCCATCAATGAAAGTATATAATATCCCACTGTATAGATAACAACGAATAGCCACAGATTTGATAGAAAATCAAACAATGACATTAAAAAAGGTCTTTGGAACATATAGTATCCAATATCTTGACCAAACTGTGGATCAACCTTTCCGAATTCAATAGAATTCATAAAAAGTAGAAACTTGTTGTAGAAGAAATCCTTAGTAAGAAATGCACCTATAAAACCAAGGCCTAAAGCTATCGGTAAGTTTAATAGCCTTCTTTGCTCAATGGAGTTTGCAACAAAGTATTTCTTCATATTTCTAATTATAAGCATGTTTGATAAATAAACAAAAGCAGTAATTATTACAAAGCATATTGCAAAAAAGATTACCTTATACTTCAAATTAGTTGTAAAAACAGTTGAGTAGTCTGCTGCCTTATTGAGTTCTCTGAGCTGAATAATCTCCATATATATGGAGCTTGCTACCAGACCCAGTACAATTGCTACAGCTACAACGATAAGACTAATCAGTTTAATACTAAACTTCTTCTTGCTATTCTTTTTCTCTTCTTCTTTGTAGTAATCGTATACCATTCTCGCCATCCCCTCTTTTTTAGCCAAACAAAGTATTAAAACTTGCTTACTCCAATGCAATACATGCACCTGTTATCCCGCTTATCGATATTAATTATACGATATCTAGCAATTAGTATCCTGCCTACTGGCATTCACACAATGCTATAAGCAAATTAATTCTAGCTTTGGCTATTTGGTTAATGTACTCTTTTACTCTATATAAAGTTTTACCAGGGTGTCCATTTTACTTATTATTCTTAGCTAAATAATCATCTATAAAATACTTAGCTTCAAGCCTCTACATGTAAATCATCACTAGCTAAACAATGCGTCTACAAACTCTTGAGAATCAAATCTCTGCAAGTCATCAAGCTGCTCTCCAACACCAATCAGCTTAACCGGGATGTCCAATTCAGATTTTATTGCTACGACAATACCGCCCTTTGCAGTACCGTCTAACTTGGTGAGAACAATACCGGTGATATCAGAGGTCTCACTAAAGGTCTTTGCCTGAGTAACGGCATTTTGGCCAGTAGTAGCGTCAAGCACCAAAAGAGTCTCTTTGTCGGCGCCTGGAAGTTCTCTTTCTAATACTCGTGATACCTTCTTTAATTCTTCCATAAGGTTCTTTTTGGTATGAAGTCTTCCGGCAGTGTCAATTATAAGCAAATCCACCTTCCTGGACTTTGCTGCTTGAACGGCATCAAATACAACAGCGGCTGGGTCTGAGCCTTCCTTCTGTGCTATTATGTCTACTCCTACACGATCTGCCCATATCTCAAGCTGATCTATAGCAGCCGCTCTAAATGTATCCCCGGCTGCAAGCAAAACCTTCTTGCCTTGCTTTTTGTAAAGGTTTGCAATCTTTCCTATTGAAGTAGTCTTACCAACACCGTTTACACCAATAACAATAATTACAGCAGGTGAAGTGTTAAGCTTCATTTCATTGCCACCCTTTGAAAGTATCTCGGATAGTTCTTCCTTTAATAGGCCCTTTACCTGCATTGGGTCAATAACCCTTCCCTCTTTAACCTTTCTCTTGAGGTCTTCAATAACCTTCATAGTCGTCTCTATTCCGAGATCAGAGGTTATAAGAATCTCTTCTAGCTCATCAAAAAGGTCATCGTCTACCTTGCCAAATGAAACCAATACCTGATCTATCTTTTCTGTAATACTCTTTCTCGTTTTCTGTAAGCCGTCCTTAAGTCTGTCAAAAAATCCCATTGCTTTCCTCCGTATGTTATAAATTCTAAATAGCTTTTACTACTTTATTTTGTATGATGGAGTTTTATTAAGCTATCATCCGAAGCAGGGCTGAGTGTTTCTAGTGTTTGTGCTTACGTATTTGCTGTCGTGCATGATTCAACGTCCTGTTGAACACTCAAAATGACGTCGTGTCATTTTGTCACCAAAACGATTACACTTCACACATAAACACTAGCGCCCTGCTTCTAATCATTCCAGCTTAATAAAACTCCTTCTATACATAAATGATAAAAAGCTATGCAATAATTTCTTGCTCCATCGTCCTAGCTAGCTATTTCTCCCATCTTCATGGAAACTACCTTTGAAATTCCATGCTCCTGCATCGTAACGCCATACATTGTATCAGATGCTTCCATAGTACCCTTTCTATGGGTAACCATGATAAACTGAGTCTTTTTGGAGAATTTCTTGAGATATTCTCCAAACCTGTATACATTAGCGTCATCTAGTGCCGCCTCAATTTCATCTAGCAGGCAGAACGGCGTTGGCTTTAGGCGCAATATCGCAAAAAGCAGTGCAATAGCTGTAAACGCTCTCTCTCCACCTGATAAAAGCATCATATTCTGGAGCTTCTTGCCGGGCGGCTGCACTTCAATCTCTATACCGCTCTCAAGTACGTTTTCCTTGTCCACCAAAATGAGTTCGGCACGGCCGCCTCCAAATAATTCACGATATACTATACCGAAATTATCGTTAATAAGTCTGAATTGCTCAATAAATTGCTTTTTCATGGTTTGGACCATTTCATAAACAACCTTGCGAAGCTTCTCCTTTGCCTGCTCCATATCGTCCTTTTGAACAGACATGAACTCAAACCTCTCTCTGGTCTTAATATAGTCCTCGATTGCAGATACATTAACAGGACCTAGCTGTTTTATCTGATTTCTATAATCAGTGATATTCTTCTGGGCTTGAGAAATACTGCCAATGTCTTTTTTAAGTTCGGCAGCATTCGTGTAGGTAAGTTCATACTCATCCCACATTCTATCCTGAATAACCTTCATTTCAGCTTCAATCTTTGTATTTTTTACATCAATTCTATTATACTCTTCCTGAAGCAAAAGTATTGTTTTATTGACTGAATTGAGTTTTTCAATAAAGTCGGAGGCTTCTTCTTCAAGCACCCTTTTCTCTTCCTGTAGCCTGTCTATTTCTAAAGTCTTGCCCGTTTTTTCTGTCTCAAGGTTCTTTATTGCTGCTTCTATACCGACAATAGATTGATTGAGAGATATAATCTCACTATTAGCCTTTTGCTTTTCGTGCTCTTTTCTGGTAACGCTCCTTTGTAGTGATTCTTTCTCACCACTAATGCGTTCCATATGCTCATTTACACTCTGCAAGCTTTCCACAATGGAATTTACCGAAATTTTAAAGTCTGTGATGGATTCATGTAATTCATCTCTCACCGACTGGTCGGATTTAAATTTCTCCTGATGTTCTGCTATTATCGCCTTTGTATCAGCAACGTCCTTCTCAATAGCGGCCAGCTCGTCCTCATATTTTTTGAGTTCATTAATAGTATCTAACTCCTGCTTCTTTGCATGCTCTTTTTCATCAATAAGCATTTCAATCTTAGCGTTGGTCTTCTTGATATTCTCTT
>JAEZFR010000516.1 GCA_023417285.1 Bacillota bacterium | reverse complement strand
GCACTACAAGAACTATTTTGTGACTTTGTTAAAGACGGTGAAATACTTGAAAAACCTGTAGGTAGAACAGGAAATAAAAATCTTGAAAGTAGAAGAATTACGTTTCTCAGGCAGTTTATTGATACATTGCTTCATACTGACATAATTCACGAAGATAGTAAAAGATATCTCACAACGAAGCATATAAGTCTTTCAGAATATGCGCGACAATATAAAAGTCAGGAAAAAGAGGATACTGTTACACAAAGAATAAAAAGGGACATCAACAGAATAAAGAGGTTATTCGATGAACGGATGATAGTAGACATTGTAGAATATAAAAATAGTGATATAAGTTTGTATGAACAGAAATTAAGTGAGGTATTGCACAAAAATACCAATATGCATCTTCTGGATGAAAAAGTAGCACTAAAACTACCAAGGGGTGGGGATTCAGCAAAAGCAACCTTGGAAGATTTGGATGATACAATAAAAATTATAAAACCATACATTAGAGCACATATGCAAGCTATATCAAACGATTTGAACAAAGATGCAGTTGCTTACATTCGAAAGATTCTAAGCAGTACTTTATTAACTGAGGAAGAGCATGAGAAAAAAGAAGAACTGTTAGTGTACTTCGGGAATGTGATTGATGAACAGGAACTTGTGGAGCAGGGATTAATATAAGCAAAGGAGAGGTTACATTGAGTGTAATTATTCAGCAATTAAAAGTTATGGTTGACGACTTTTTAGGGCCAGATGGTGAAACAATCAGAGAAAAGCCAAAAGGCCAATTTGGCAATAAGAAGTTAAATGATAGGCAAATAACATTTTATAGATTATTTACGGACTTCCTTATGAACTCAAAATACCTCAATTGTACAACTCAGCTATATTTAAGATTCAAGAAATTAAGATATGAGAATATAGCAGAGCTTTATAACATGAATGAAAAGCAGACAAATGTAGAAGGGATAAATGACAGTATAGATATTGATAAACAACGGATATTTAGAGACTTCGGAGTAAATGTAATAGTAGATGTGTTGAGAAATAAGGACATTGAAGTATATGAAGCAAGGCTTCATCAAAAGATGATAAACTATTCAAAAATGGGGGAGTTAGAAATAGCATTAAATTTGCCTACAGTACCTATAAATACGTATATTTCATCAAAAGACTTTTTAAATTGCATATCTCAATTATTGCCATACAGTAAACAAGGAATGCAGGAAGCTGCATCAAAGCTGTCATATGAACAAATCGGTTATTTGGAATACTTAGTTTCAAGTAAAACACTCAATAAACAGGACAAAGAACGTAAAGCTTTACTATATGAGAATTTCGGACGTGTGCAGGAAGAAAACTCAAAGAATAAAGATGATAATATAGATGTGAATCGAAACTTACTGGAAGCAGAGATTAAAAGGCTCTCCTTCAGGTAATAAAATATTCGTTCATTGTAGAATTTAAATTAACTAAGTAGATTATCACTAATTAGCATCTGTAAAATAATTAGAAAAAATATAAATGAAGGAGGAATGGCGTTGGGCATAACAAAATCAAAGATTGTACATATATCAGAGGTCAATTATATAGAATGGGACTTTTGTGAGGAAGTAACTCTTGGAGGAGGACGAAGCGCAACAATTTATAGAAAACAGCTAAAGGAATTGCAAGATAATTACTTTGAATTATATACGATTATATCTTCAATAAGAATTGATTCAGTAACGGAAATAACGAGGGGCTTGGTGCAAGTAAATATTATTCCAAAGAAAAATGGTTATGATATTGAAGTAGTTTATATAGCAGAGGGCAACTAGAAATAAGGAAGATAAGGCAGGGTAGAGATTACTTTGTCTTATTTTTATGCATGATTAGCTATGTATAATGAATAATTAAATCAAATAAGACCTAATGGAGACAATACATATTCTCTAATGGGTTGTTTAGAAATGAAAAAATTCCCTGTATGGTATTAATGGGGGGGAATTGATTCATGGACGTAAAAGAAATCGGGCAGAGAATTAAACAAGAACGCCAGCGGATGGGGCTTACACAATTTCAGTTAGCAGAGAAAGCTGAGATATCACCGCAGTACATGGGTAAAATAGAAAGAGGCGAAAAGAAATTCTCCTTTGAGACTATTGTAAAGATTTCTTCAGTACTTAATACTTCAATAGATTATTTAACATATGGACAAAATGAAAGAAGTGAGAGTCCCGAACTTATTGAAATGAGTCTACTCTCACATAAGCTATCAAATAAAGAAATTGCATTGGTAAATGATTTTTTACGTGCCATGTTGGTACACCGGAACAGAGAAATATAATAAATAATAATAGATTAGAAAATAGTGCTTGCCTTTGGGCAGGTACTATTTTTTTAAGCAAAAATGGTTTTATATAATTACGCCCTGTACAGTGTACTATTATTACAATGGCGGTTATTGCTATAATAGCAATACTTACATACTATGATAAGAAGAAAAACTAATAAATAAAGAATAGTTTGCAAAAGAAATTATCAGTTAAAGCATTCGCTGTTGAGTAAAAAAACAGAATCAACCGAATTTTTATCTGTAAAGATACTAGTTGTTTTAAAAGGATCAGTGTCAATAAACATTGCTGTGGTAGTAGCTTTGTTATTATGTACATATTTTATAGAAGAAAACGGAATAAGTATGCTAATGCATAGGTGTGGAAATTGAGATTGGGTAAGTTGCGGGTATTAACATATGAGTTATAGGATATGAAATTTATGGAAGTTAATAAGATAAAGTAAGTTGAGGCTCTGAACAGAGTATCTAATTAAACATGAAAGGGTATTAGGAAGGAATTATCAAGAAAAGTTGATTTGGCTGGCGAAATAGCGACAATACAAATGCTAGTTTAGATTTATGCAATTCTCAATGTATTTCAGATTATACAATTGATATATAATTGATGACGCATGAAATTTAAATCATTATTTATTTGGGTGAATTATATGTGAATGAATAATTGTGAGGTGAAGAATGGACTTTAATGTGACTAGTTACATTTTTCAAATACTTTCAAGTGAGAAATATAGCAATGTAAGACTGAGCTTTGGCTTTAAAAATATGTGTATAAACATATTCGATTGACATTATAAAGGACATAAATCTACACGTTGTGTAGTATAAAAGGAACACTTTGACAATAGCAATTTTTGTATTCAAAATGGAACAAGGTGGGAATTAAAGTGTATGGTATATTAAAATAGCCATTAAAGAAGCCCAAAATGGGGTTTTCAGAAAAAAATATAAAAGGTATTGTAAGGAATATAGTAAATATGTGGGGAGTAGATGGTTATTTAATTAACAATTAGATTATCGACTTATAAAAATGAAATGAAATGAACAAAACAGGTATCCTCAAAGCATTAATAAAAAAGATTAATAAGCTATATTAGTTTTGTTAGAATGGCGATAAAGGATAGAATTTTTAGGTTTGAGAGTATCTACATTTCGACTAGTGTATTTTTATTTTCACATGGAATATAGTACGAGCTGTTTTTATGAGTATGGTTCAAATGAAGTTATTGTAGTTCATGTACTATTAAATTATTAATTGTGATAAGAATTCCGGGTGTAGGATAGACACTAATATAGCTAGTTATGAAAGTATAAATCAATGAAAACAAAATAGATGGATTAGATTTTATAGAAATAGGCATTCCAAATGTAAATAACAACGGGAATGTCTATTTTATTTGTTGTTGGGAATAGAAGTTTGGTAAAACCAGTATTGACGATTATTAGTGTCTAGCGATATAATCCAGCAAATTAATGAAATAAGTATATTGATTAATGAAAAGTTGGGCAATAATGCGACGATTTGTAAACTGTATAAAAGTTGAAGAACGCACTTTAATTTTTACGAATGAGCTTAAAAAGACAAGGAGTGGTCAAAATGGGAAAGCGGATACTTACGATAACATATAACTATTATCAAAACGAACGGGCAGTACCGCATATAAAATTACTTGGCGGATGGCTTGAAGAACTTGGCTTTAAGATTGGGGAAAAGGTTGAGGTCTACACAAGTGCAGATAAACCTGACGAACTGCTAATAAGAAAGATTAACGATCGAAAATGTTAATGTCTATTCAGGTAATGTAAAGCAGTGGACAGGACCCTTGTAAACGCAGAATTTATAGGGGTCTTTGTGTTTTTACTGATATACGTAAAATGGAAAATTCATTATTTTAATCGAACTAACCACATGCAAATGTTCAGTCCTGTAATCGGAGTTGTAAAAAAGAAAACATGGGGGATTTTTATGGAGAACAACTCTGAATTACACACAGCAACTAAAAGACTTAATTTATCACCAAAGGAAGCAGCTGAACTGGTCGGGTGTAGCGAGTACACTATCAAAGAACTGGCACGTCAAAAAAGGATTCCATCTCATAAAGTGGGTGGACTGATTAAGTTTACACGGGAAGGGTTGGAAGCTTGGATTCAAGCACAAGAAAAAAAGTCTTGGATTAGAGTGTAAAAATACTTGACTAACAAGTATTTTTTCGATAACCTCAACCACTAAAATATGTAAGGGAGATGTGATGATATGGCAACAATTAAAGATTATGGTAACGGTAAATTTAGAATTGTAGCAAGTAATGGTAGGCGTCATGATGGAACCCCTAATAGAGCGAGTTGGACTATTGAAGCAAAATCTATGAAAGAAGCTGAGAAAAAAGCAGTAGAACTTGAGTATGAATTCAAGCATGGTAAAAAGAAATCAATCCAGAAGAAATACAGCTTTAACGACCTTATATATGAATGGAGAAAAAGCGATAGATACCAGCAAATGTCACCTAAGACCACTGAGCGATATGAAGGTATGATCAAGCATAAATTGATTACTGCATTTGGCGTGTGGCCTTTAGAAGACATAAGACCATTGGATATTATGCACTTTATAGCATCACTAAGAAAACCAGGGGCAAGATTGGATACTAACAATCAGAATCCATATAGCGACAAAACGATACAAGGCTATTATATCCTCCTGCATTCACTGTTTGATGATGCAGTGCAATGGGAAATGATGTCGGAAAACGTATGTGATAAAGTGGATAAACCATCAATAAAGAAACATAAGGCTAAGTTTTACGATACAGAACAAATAGACACGTTACTTGAATGTTTGGATAAAGAAGGAGACGAGCTTGAAATAAGCCTTAAGAAAAGGAATCCCAATCATAGAGGAAAGTCGGAACAAGAAAAAAGAGAGTTAATGGAGGAAAGAAGGTACTTGTATCATATGCACAAGGCATATGTATATTTAGCAATAGCAAGTGCAGGTAGACGCAGCGAAGTATGTGGCTTGGATTGGACAGACATCAATATTGCTACTACGTATATGATAATGGAAAAGACACTACAATATACAAAGAGTGCAGGAAAATTTTCAAGACCATATTTAAAAAATGGAGATACATGTAAATCTATGTTTTTACCAGAGACTGTCATAGAGATACTCAAGGAATATAAAGCAGAACAGAAGCGATACAAGGAAATTCTGGGGAATAAATGGATAGCAACTGGTAAGGTGTTTACAGCAGTCAATGGCGATTTGATAAACCCAAACAACATAAGTTTATGGTTTAAGAGATTCCTAAAGAAGTATGAGTTGCCTTATATTACACTGCATGAGGTGAGGCATACAAGTATATCGTTTATGCTAATGCAGAATGTACCAATTGAAGTTGTTGCCGAACGTGCGGGACATAGAGATACTTCAGTTACATCAGGAATATATGGACATGTGTTCGACGAAAATAAAAAGAAAGCGGCACAAACAGTTGAAAAGATGTTCACAGTTAAAGGGGCGGTATAACCGCTCCTTTTTAGTGTCTTCAATTACGACTATATGTTTATGTTAAGAAATAACTTTTGAGTTACCTGCTGTGTATGGTGGTAAGCAATAATACAACAAAACATAACGTCATTTGTGTTGACAAACGTTATGTTCTGTTGTATTATTAAAGTGTGCTTAAGGAGGTGGCGTGGTGGAAAGTTACAATAATATGAAGAAGATTCGTGAAGTATATGGTGCCACCCAAGACGAAATTGCTCAAGTTGCTGGCGTTAATAGATCTACAGTATCACAGTGGGAAACAGGTGCAAGTAAGGCAACTAATTCAAAACTAGAAAAGTTATCAATATTTTATGGAATTGGTCCTGAGAGTTTTTATGAATTGCCAGATATTGATGATGTAAGACGAGAAATACTTATTAGTACATCAAAAAAAGACAAAGAAATTAAAGAAGCGTCAGAACAAAAAAGAAACAAGGCAGAAGAGTTTGCCCAAATTCTTGAAACAGTCTCTTTTAATGAAGCAAGATCACGTTTTATGCTATCTATGAAATTGTTATTAGCAACAGCTGATCACGGAGGATTAGATGAACTAAAAGTGGCTTATGAGATTAATCAAAAAATGGCTCGTAGATTACAAGCTATAATTAATATACGAGAAGAAGAAGAAAGAGCTAAAAAATTGAATAATGAAGATACTTTGTTTGACTTACTTGACACTTTTAGTGATGAGTAATACACAATATATAGTGTAATTGATTGGATAAAACACAATATATTGACATTTAGCTTAAATAACTATATAATATAACCAAACAAACAATAGCAAAAGAAAAAGCCTTATTGAGATTAGGCCCTCAATAAGACTCTTTGGAAACAATAATAAAAAAGATATCATCATTTCGACTATGATTACATACGATATCATTTTTTGGACGCTTAGTCAATGTTTCTGGCTAAATTATTGCCAAAAAGGAGCGAAAATATATATTAGCACCAGCTCTTTTGTTATGTTTTTTATGTGAATACAATTAAAACTAACAGCTTCCAAGATGAAGCAGAAAGAGAAGGTATTTATGTACAAACACTATTATGTTAATAAAGAAACAACCGGTAATCCCAATTACAATCATGAGGTTCATGCGGAAGGTTGCCAATGGATGCCATCTGCTACTAATAGAGATTATTTGGGGTATTATGATTCATGTTCAGATGCAGTAAAAAAAGCAAAAGAGAAATACACAAATGTTGATGGATGTGCAACCTGCTGTCCACTATGTCATAAAGGTTAGTGGAGGTACAGTATGGGAAAAAATCAACACGTAACACCTCATCCTAATGGCGGATGGCAAGTAAAAGGAGCTGGAAATGAAAGAGCAACGGTAAGAACCACTAATCAAGGAGATGCAATAAGAATCGCTAGGGATATTGCTATCAACCAACAGTCAGAAGTTGTTATTCATCGTCCGAATGGACAAATAAGAGATAAAAATTCCTATGGAAATGACCCGTTCCCTCCTAAAGGCTAATAATTACACAGGTGTCGCTTATGGCACCTGTTTTTTATATGAGCATGTTTATCAATTGATCCTTAACAAAATTAATCCGCAGACAATTGTGAATATATTGTAGTATTTTGAAGGAAAAGCATGATTGATAGACAGGTTTATTGAATAGATTATTCCAATAATTTAATCAGATCAATAAAAGGTATTATACAAACTATTGTTCAAAAAAAGACGCAATTGTTTAGAACTGAAGTATTATAGGGAAAATTAGACCTGTGGCAAATTTTACGGGTATTTGTGGAAGTAGAAACTCTTCATCTGAATTAAATAGTAATTAAATAAGAAACAATAAAATGATAAGTAATTATACTATTGCACACACATTGCACAAGAGGTTATGAAAAAGTGTATAAACCAAGTATAAATATACATATTACTTGTAACATGTGGGGTTATAGAGATAAAATAATGTATATTTACACAGAAATGAATAGTGATATACCTAATACAGAACCCGGCTTATAGACTTACTCATAACATTTACCAGAAACACTCGCTTATATGGCGGGTGTTTTTGTGCTTTTTATCTAAAATTCAAGTAAAAATAATTAAGTAAATGTAAAAATATTTAATACGTAAATTATACACTATGGATTTATAATAACCTTATTAAAAACAATTCATTGCAGCAATTTTTGAATTATTTTTTTTGAG
>JAEZFR010000478.1 GCA_023417285.1 Bacillota bacterium | reverse complement strand
TAGTAAAGGTTCTTACATTTTTACACGAGATCCAAGGAAGCAAAATAATTACAGGCCAACATACTCAAACCCGTGCTCAAGAAGAACTTGAATACATTAAAAAAATAACTGGAAAAACACCAGCATTATGTGGATTTGAATTACTTAGCTACTCACCAAATATTAATTATGATACATGTGATCAAGAGTGCTTAAAGGAAATTAAAGAAAATGCTGGAACAATGGAAACTGCACTTGAGTGGGCGAAAAAGAAGGGGCTGATAACTTTTACATGGCATTGGTTCTCCCCACTTTATAATGTAAACAAAGGTTTTTATACTGAGAATTCAAAGTTTGACGCACGTCTTGCAGTAATAGAAGGAACGAAAGAAAATAAGGCTTTGGTTAGTGATATGGATGTTATGGCAAATCACCTAAAGCAATTTAAAGATCAAAGGATTCCTATTCTATGGAGGCCATTTCATGAGTCAGAGGGAGATTGGTTTTGGTGGAGTGCTAAGGGACCCGAGATAGCCAAGAAATTGTATCGTATGATGTACAAACGCTATACAGAAAATCATAATCTAGATAATCTAATTTGGGTATGGAATTCTCCTTTAAAAGAAGGATATGTAGGTGATGATGTGGTTGATGTGATTAGTAGGGATTTATATCCACCAGCGCATGTACATTCAGATTTATCAAAAGAATATAACGAATTACGACAAATCACAGATGGAAATAAAGTTGCAGCTATTGCGGAAATTGGTACACTTCCGTCCATTCGTGAGATTAGTATAAATAAGATTCCATGGACTTATTATATGACTTGGTCATTGGAATTCGGAGCAACAAATCGATGGACCTCTGAGGAAGAATTAAAAACTGCGTATGAACACTCATCAGCAATCACACTTGAGACACTTCCAATACTCTATTAAGAATTACTATACAGATGATCAAAATTAATTCTTAGAACTTATGACAGCTAAGGTTAGAATAAGGAGGCCCGTCATACAAGTATGAAAAAAAGATATGTTATTTCATTTATTTTACTTACTTTATTATTAATAGGTACAAATCTGATCTCCATTTTTTACTATAATACAAAGATGGAGGATAAAAGTGAGGAATTAAAGGAAGCGTATGCTTTAATCATGGATAAAGAAGAGGAACTTAAGAGCTTAAAAGATACGGAAAAGAAGTATCAATTATTAATAGAAGAAAATCAGGTGTTAGCTCAAAGTCAGAAGGTATTAGAGGAGAAAAACAGATCACTAGTTGAAACATATCAGTCACTAACGGCTCAATTCGAATCATTAAAAGAAAATAGTCAAGAGCTGGAACAGAGAATAAGTGATATGGATCTATTGATACAGGAATATAATTATGTATTTGAGTATGATCCAGTTACACTTGAGGAGTATCAAATATACATTCAGGAATTGGAGGATAGAATTCTTGATGCGGGGGGCTTTGACAAATACGAGTCACCAAAACGATGGAAAGACTATGGAAATGTGGTTATTTGGTTAGAGGATGGTGCAAGTGATAAGTGGGCGGACCAGGTAATTAAATACATAGACTTTCTACCTAAAAAAATGATTCAAGAATTAAATGATAATGGTTGGATGTTAATCGTAACACCCCGAAGTCTTGAGGATGTTTATGATAGTGGTGTGACCAATACCGTAGGTTTGACGGTTTACTATAGAACTAGAATTTATCTTCAAAACAATTCTTTTTCTATTGATTTTTGTACGATTCACGAAATAGGTCATGCACTTGATTTTATACAGAACTTTATTTCCTATAGTGAAGAGTGGATTAATATTTACGAAAAAGAAGCAAAGAATTCCGGTTTAGCAACGTATTTTACTAGCTCAAGCTCAGAATATTTTGCAGAAACGTTTCAATCCTGTTTTTTGTCACCCGAAATAGTAAAAGAAAATGCACCTCTTTCCTATGAGTTTATGATCGATTTTATTAATCAGTATAAGTAAGAGACTCTCCAAAGCACTTCTGTACTCAAATATTTAGTACAGAGGTGCTTATTTTGTCTCCATGTCAAGTTTTGGGGTATAATTGTAATCAATCATGCTTTATTACTGGATTTAGAGCTATTTTTTTATAGGACCAATTTTATTCATGTCAAGAAAGGTAAACTAAGAACATTTTCTTTTTGTGGTAGATTATAGAAAAAACGTTGACAAATAAAATGATAAGTGCTATTCTTTGATTTGTGATAGAAGCACAACAATAAATCAGTCAGGAGGTTACAATATGTTTAAGTTAAGAATGAAAGGGAAAAAACTAATTTAATATTGGGCTGATGTAGATACAAGTGGTATCTGTTCAGAAGCCGTACTTGTATCCTTTTGTGAATATCGCTATTTGTGAGACGCATATTGGTGTGTCTTTTTTTGTGCGCTTTTTTTGATATCCTGGATGTTTTTGTGACATAAGTATGGTTAAACATATTGCTTTGTATTCAATTTAGTCCAATGAACATCGGTCATGTGTGGATAATTATTATATATAGGAGGTTAATAATGGAAATAAATATAATGGAAAGAACAATAGATCAGTTGATACCTACATTTAAAGAGTATGTGAATACATATACAGGAGTTGTGGATGATTTCTTTGAAAGCCAGATTCTTTGTGCAAAAGTTTATGAGATAGAGATAGATGAGTATTCTGCAGCAGAATATAGTAGGGAATGGATTACGAGGTTATTACCGATAGAAATTGAGATATATTCCACTCAAACCGACAATTTCTTTGGTGAACTCAATGTAAATGACTTAGAAGGAAGAGATAATTTTTATTATAAAGTGCAGGATCCAAAGAAGGAATCTAAACCATTAGGATATGGAATTATTTCCAAAAATAAGATAAAAGAAGGCTACGCTTCCTGTGGAATGGTCCCTTTTTACAGTATTCTCGCTAAAAAGCGCAAATATTATAGAAAGAAGGATAATGAATTGAAATCAGATCATAAGAATAAGTATAAAATAAATTCAATTAAGAACCTAGTATTAGCAATCAGCTGTATATCTTGTAATACAGTAGGAAGTATGAATTGCAATTCAACCTCATTTGTTACTGGTGCCATTAGCAATGATAAGAGATTATATAACTAGTGAGATTTCAAAAACAAGAAAAGTACGCTTTGCGTACTTTTCTTGTTAATTATAAACTACGAGATTATTATCTTTTATGCATATGTACTTCTGCTGATTTGCAAGCGGTAACCGTATCATAAATTTTTCTATCGTCAACGGTACTTAATAGTTTGGATCGATTTTGCTCTGCGAAACGTCCTGTAAGGATACTACCAGGGCCGTTTACGCAGCCGCCTTCGCAAGACATACCTTCGATAAAATGCTCTGGGAGTTTACCTACTTTTAAGAGCATGAGTGCCTTTTTACATTCCGAGGCACCATTACATCCCTTTACCTTTAAATCTGCACTAGCACCTTTTTCTTTTAATGCTTGAATCACAGAAGCAGTAACGCCACCTGCGATAGCAAAGTTTTTGGCATAAATACTTCCTTGCTGTAAGTTTTTACCGAAGGTTCCAAGTGGAACTTCTTTGGCACGGAGCATAGCATAAAGCTCGTCAAAGGTCAAAGCATAATCAGCACCACCATCGGAGATGTTATCAAGAACTTCTCCCTTTTTAGCGATACAAGGACCAATAAATACACAAATAGCGTCTGGGTGGATTGCTTTGATATACTTTGCGGTTGCTTGCATTGGAGAAATGGTTGTTGAAATGTTGTCTTT
>JAEZFR010000278.1 GCA_023417285.1 Bacillota bacterium | reverse complement strand
CAAATCTGCAAAATCACCGGTATCATCAAATCGCAGATGATATTCTGCTTTATAGCTTCCTGGAATTATACCAAACATGTTCTTAACTGCTCCGCTATATACAGTCATCATATGTGTCTTTATTTTTGGGATACTTATAATCTTATCTACCTCAAGAACGGGTTTAATTGTTTTAATACTCTTCATGATCTTTCCACTGGGATAAGGTACATCAATAACCTCAGTGTTGAAATTTAGCTCTGCTCCACTTTTTGTGGCAGCATCTTTCATACCGCAGGTTTCATAAACCTCTTTCAATGTGCTCTCGCTATAAAAGTGATACCCCCCAGGGCTGTCGCCAATAATGGGTTTACCTCCTGCTTCTAGCACTAGCTCAGCGACAGCCTGTACAATTGCAGGATGTGTTGTAGTAACCTTCTCAGGCTTTCTTTTTATCAAGAGATTTACCTTCAATAGTACTTTATCACCGCGACTAATAAAGCTAGATATTCCGCCCAAAAGATCAAGTGCACTTCTTACAGAGTTCTTGACAATTTCATAATCATAACTTGAGCACCTTGTTATTGAGACTTTACTCATCTGATTTGCCCCCAATGATATTTCTAAAAGTATAGACAGGAAATGCTCCCTATATATGGGAGAACCATATTTGTTGTAATATCATAAAATTGCATTAGCAAGTAACCCCGCACAAATACTAAATATTATGTTAAATACAATATATATAATAAAATTTCTCAAGCCCAAAATAATTTTTACAGCACCAAGGTTTGTAAACTTGGTTGCTGCACCTGAGAGCATGAAAGCTATAGCTGAACCAACTGTCATACCTTCATGCAACCATAGCTTCAATAGTGGTATCGAGCCTCCTCCACAAGCATATATAGGGACTCCCATGGAGACTGCAAAGAGAATACCTAACCCTCTGTTTTGCCCAAAGGCAGCAACTATATATCCTTTGGGGAAATATCTGTCAAACAACGCTGTTAGTAGTATTCCAGCAAGTAAGTATGGAGCCGTTATAGTAATGGATTTGTGTATATCGTTGAGAAGCTTCTTTCTTTTCCTGCTCACGATTCCACTACTTTCACTTTCAGTCAGCCTAAATAGGCTTCTTTTTGTGAAAAATATTTTTACGAGAATACCTGCCAAAACACCAGCTGCCACAGCTGAAAACAGTCTAAACAATGCAATTGGCATTCCCAAGGAAACGCTCATCAATAGAAGATTTGGGTTGAGCAAAATGGAGCTAATCATAAAAGCTGCCATAATATACTCAGGGAGGCCTCTTTTCGCAAGAGAAACAATCAATGGAACTGTTCCATACATACAAATAGGGGAGGCCACTCCAAGCATAGCTGCAAGTGTGATTTTTAAAATGCTGAATCCTTCTTTGTTAAGGTTGCCAATGAGCTTTTCAATTTTTTCTAAAGCATAAACAGAGAGGAGCGACCCCGCTAGAACTCCCAGTATCCAATACGGAAATATCTGGCGGAACTGTATTGTGATTAGTTCGAATATTCTTTGTAGTTCATATACAACATTTGTTAACATAGGCTTTAATTAAGTTGCAGGTACAAACTTCATACTATCAGTCTTTAGGTTAGCCCCTTTGACCATTATCTTAGTAAGGTCAGCTATCCCAAGCTTCTCTTCTGCAGCTCTTTTTACATGTGTTATAGCATTGAGGTCAAACCCCATAAAAGTTAACGCTACTGTATCCACTGCTACAATATCCTTACCTGCAAAAACAACATTTGATTCTACAGGAGTATTAGATGTTGGACCATATCCTTCCCCTCCGATTATACCGTCAATGATGGTAAACTCAGGCTTTCTAATCTTGTTTAAGTCAATAATAGCTTCTTCTAAACCCAAAAAATGAAGGCCATCTTTACTTGAACTTCCACCATAAATCTTATATGATGGAACACCGATGCTGTTTTTAAGACCTAACGACACGCCTGTAATAAAGTGTGTTTTCAGTTTTGCTACATTAATTACAACATCTGCATCCATATAAACCTTTGGTATAAAAATAGCCTTACCAACTAAACTTTTTTGAGGTGTCAGTTCGTAACAGTCTTTTTGCTCGCAATCATTAAAATTATAGAACTCTACATCTTTGATAGTATCATACTTATTATACTTATCTTCGAATGCATTGGAGGCAAAGTTACCTTCTGCTATTATTATTTTCGATGCTCCACATTCTTTGGCGATTCTTACCACTTCCTCAACCACTCTATAATCAGTAGTCATAGGGGAACCAAAACTTTCCAACTGCAAGCAGAGGTTTGGCTTAATGAGAACAACGTCGCCTTTTTTTATTAAACTTTGCATTCCTCCTGCATTATTAATAGCGTCTGAAGTTGCTTTAGCAAAATCTGTTCCTTTACCCACACCAATGATAGGGTTGGGATCAAGTTTCTCATTTTCTCTACTCATAACCTGCTGTATATGTTTTTGCTTTTTTTCATCTACTTTAGTATTGGTGTCGTTGCTTGTAGCAGCACTTACCCCTGAATCAGTTGCTATTGAGCCTGTTGTTGAAGCTGCTATAGGTATAGTACTGTCAATAGATTGCACTGTCTCGGCGCTGTCACTGGCGTCGTTTAACTGGGTTGCAATGTATCCTCCAAAGGCAGCAAGGCACAGAACAATTATGATTCCGTAAATAATTATACTTTTAGTTATTTTCATTTTTTTTCCCTCCTAATATTTATAAATAATTATTTATCTAATAAACATATTTATAGCCAAAATCATGATCCATACAATATAATATCCAACTATGGACATTAAGCCTTTAGGCTTCATTACTAACAATAGGGCTGAAATATTTGATATATTAAGCAGTGCATAAATAATGCATAATGCCAATAGAAATCCAGGGCTTACAACATTAAACGTGGACATATACCGTGGTATAAATGCAGTAACTGAATTACTGGCAACCTGAGTTGTCAACGTATACATAACATAATCATTAAATAGTCTGTTTAATATTACTCCAAGTATCATGTAAATGCCCATAAGGTTAATGTTTTGATTGATGTGATTAAGAATATTAGATATTCCAATGGATTTATAAAGTATCTCAGGTTGTTTGTTTCTAAAGGCCCATTCAGTACTTCTTATCTTACTTAATATGAATCCCGCAATAACTCCAATGATTAAAGCCAATAGTACTCTTTTATATCCAGTCCTGAATACAAATGTAGGATCGTTGAAAGGGACTGACATATTAAAAATAAAGTTGGACAATAAAACCGGCATAACCTGATAGTACTTATATCCAACATTGAGGAAGACAAAGAATAACGGCAGCATTCCAAAAGTGTTGAACGGTAGCAAAATTCCCAAAACAGAAGCAGCAAGCACTGTTATAATATCTGTTAAAAGAGTAACGGGAGCTAAGTGCCTATCCTTTAAGAAATAATACAAAAAAAATGCTATAATCGAACTCAAAATAATTTGGGCAAATATTTGAAATATGTCAAAACCTAGTTTAATAATTAAGTCAAACAACTAACTTCTCACCTCTGTAAAATATACTTGTAAAAATTATATTACTTTTATAAAGACATCAATTAACATTTTTTGCTATAAATTTACACGAAAAAATAGTATAATAATTAGTAATTTATTGTAAGAGGAGATGTTTTGGTGGATCGAAATTCACTGCATTATATCATAAAATCTATAGATTTTATTGAAAGAAATATTAATAAAAAAATTACACTTGATGATTTATCATTACATGTTAACTTGTCCAAGTTTTACCTTGATAGGCTATTTCATCAAGCTTCTAAAATTACACTCATGGACTATGTTAAGAAAAGAAAATTATCATGTAGTATTAATGAATTATTAAATACTGATTTTAAAATATGTGATATCGCTGCAGAGTATGGCTTCAATTATGAGCAATCATATATTCGCGCCTTTGAAAAGGAATTTGATATAAGCCCAAACAGGTTCAGAAAGCAAAAGCCTAAAATTAATGTTACTGATAAAATAAATCTTGATTACATAAAGGCCATTGGAGAAAACGCTATTATTATTACTCCTGATATAGTTGTTAAACCAGAATTTTTAATAGCAGGGATAAAATACAAAATAAGAGAGGATTATGATATAGAATTTTTTGAGGCTAACGCCAAAGGAAATGATTTCTATTTTAATAGAAAATGTGAAATAAAAAATATTATAGACCCCAGTATATACATCGGGTTGGTTGATCATAATCCAGAAGAAGAAGGGTACTGTTATTATATGCCCTCTGTTCAAGTCTCACATGCATATGCTTTACCTACGGATATGATGCTATATAAAGTTCCTACCAACAAATATGCTATATTTAAATATGTCGGTTTACATCATGCAAAAGAGACAAATACAGCCAATCTATTTCAAACTCTTTATTACATTTATTCAGAATGGCTACCCAAATCCGGGTATTTGGAGAGCGCAGCCTATCATTTTGAAATGTTTGATGAGAATATCACCTCTGATGACTATTGTGAAGTTGATCTTTACATACCTATTAAATAAGGATAAATACAAAACATTTTATGTAATGGGGTAAATATTGCTACATTTTGTAAATAAATAAAAAATAATATATCTTTTTGAAATAAATGCTATTAATTGGTTGAATAAAGATTAATATACTTTTATAATGAATTTATTATGTTAATGAACAGGAGATATATATGAGCAAAATTCAGAGCAAGAAAATAGCAATGATCATAGTCTGTATGTTATTAATCTCGTCCATCATTCTACCACCTAGTTTTTCAATCAATGCGGCAACAGCAGCTGTAAAACCATCCATTGCTGCAACTGCAAAGATTGGTACTGGAAGCATTTATGGCAATAATGATTATTTTTCAAAGACAGCTGATAAATATGTTTTAACGGTATCAAATCCAGTAAAAAATGCTACTTATAGCTTTACCTCAAGTAATACAAAAATACTTTCAGTAAAGGCTAGCGGCACAAAGGTATATTTAACAGGAGTAGCAGCTGGAACAGCAACAATTACATGTAATCAGAAATTAAATGGCAAAACAACAAAGGTTGGAACTTGCAAGGTTACAGTAATGAATTCAACCCTCTATGAAAATTTTGCACCTGAATTAGCTATTGGCACTCAGACCTTAGCTTTAGCAGAATACAACTATAGAAATAACGACGCAGTTTATACATATGTTTCTGATAGCAAGAATTTTTCGATAGTTGAGACTTTCAGTACGTTTGATGGTATGCAATTTATTAAGCAAACATATACTGCAAAGGCAGCCGGCACATATAATATAACAATTAAAGAAACCTACAATAAAAAAACCAGAGTAGTTGGAAAGCTAAAGTTTGTCGTAAAAAATCCCTCAGTAGAAAAAAATTACACTTTAGAGATGAGAACAGAATCAGATCCATTTGATATAATGAACAATCCCAAAATCGGGGTTAATTACCTATTTGTATCTCAAGATAGTAGTATCGTTGGGATAGCAACAAAAGGATTGAATGTTAACTTAATTGCTATGAAGGTTGGAACTACTAAAGTCAAGGTTTATGAAGGTACAAAGACCGTGGATGCGAGCAAATTAATAGGGACATGTACAATTACTGTAAAAGAAGTAGAATTAGATGAGCTTTATTATGACTTAAGTGAAACAGAAGTATATGTTGATGATGACCCAATAACAGTTGAGGTTTCTAAAAGTCCAAAAAATGCACCTGGTACAATAGAGGTTATCTCTTCTAACCCAAAAGTTGCTAAAGTGAGCACTATTGAAGATGGAGTATTTGAAATCACACCAGTTAGTGCTGGTACAGTTACAATTACTATTAAATGCGGAGATATAACTGAAACTGAGACAATTACGGTTATAGATGAAGACGACGAAGATGACGAAGATGATGAATAGTTTATTTTAGAAACCAAAGTTGGGGTAGTCGAACTAATATAAGTTTAGTGCGACTGCCCTATTTTTTGTATCAGCCATTAACTTGACAGGCGACTAGAAACCTGTTTATATAGGCTGAGGTTATAGATAGCACAGGTTTTTTAGGTTGACTATAATGATTTAAACAGATATAATTTAAACAAGAAAGTATGTCTTTTTTTATTGCTATTAAACTAAATCAACTCGGTTTTTACTTTGTTATCCTAGTATGGATATGTTTCATATAATCAATTTTATCAGTGCGGTGTACGTTACATATATTGTGCATAGTCCCCCTAAATAAAATTATTAAGCAACTACTTAAAATGTCAAAAGAATATTGTGGAGAATTATTAGTTATGGTGCAGATGAGTGCAAAGAGAAAAACCATGAAAATAGTTGAGACCATATTTGACTTATCATATCTTTTAACAGTGCTGATATCCGCACTGTTACTGTATATTACTGCAGATACTGGAAGTCTGCGATGGCAATTCGCAATAATGGCTCTAACATTAGGGATTGGGGATGCATTCCATTTGATTCCGCGCATTTGTTCTATGGCTGATAAAAAGGGTCGTAATTATACAGCTGTATTAGGGGTGGGTAAGCTTATTGCCTCCATTACAATGACAGTTTTTTATATTTTCTTATGGGAGATTGGAAAAGACCATTACATATTTAATACTAATACATATATATCAATAATTGTTTATGGGTGTGCGCTATTGCGTATCATTCTATGTATACTACCTCACAATCGGTGGTCAAGCGCAAATACACCGTTAATTTGGGGAATTATTAGAAATATTCCATTCTTTATTTTGGGGATGACTGTAATGATATTTTATTTGATAGCAGCCGTTAATACCGGGGGAAGTTTATCCTTTGTATGGCTTTCAATAATGATAAGTTTTGCTTGCCATATGCCCGTTGTATTATTCTCAAAATCACATCCCAAAGTGGGGATGCTTATGCTACCCAAAAGCTGTGCATATGCTGCCATCGTACTGATGGGGTTTTCACTAGTTTGAGCCCAATCTATCTCAATACTGATGGACGCTATAAATCATATAAATTCATAGCTAATGCAATGCAAAAAAATTAAAGGAGGTATTAATGATGGAAGGAAAAAAACTGACCAACGAAGTAGGAGCACCAATAGCTGACAACGAGAACTCTATAACGGCTGGCCCAAGAGGCCCGGTGGTTATGCAGGATGTGTGGTTAATGGAGAAAATGGCACACTTTAATCGAGAGGTTATTCCAGAACGTCGTATGCATGCAAAGGGTTGGGGTGCTTATGGTAACCTTACAGTTACTGGTGATATTTCAAAGTATACCAAAGCAAAGGTTCTTCAACCTGGTACAAAAACAGACCTCTTTGTTCGTTTTTCTACTGTAGCTGGCGAACGAGGTGCCGCAGATGTAGAGCGTGATATACGTGGGGTTGCTACTAAGTTTTATACTGAAGAGGGGAACTGGGACCTTGTTGGAAACAATACCCCTACTTTTTTCATTCGTGATGTACATAACTTCTCAGATCTCAACAGAGCTGTAAAACGTGATCCACGTACTGGTATGCGTTCAGCGCAGAATAACTGGGATTTTTGGACACTGCTTCCTGAGACTTTCCACCAAAGAACCATTGTTATGTCGGATCGTGGCATACCAGCCTCCTTCCGCAATATGCATTTTTATGGAGAGCATACCTTCTCCTTCTACAATGATAAGAATGAACGCGTTTGGTGTAAATTCCACTTCCATACACAGCAAGGGATCAAGAATCTCACAAATCAGGAAGCTGCTCTAATCAGTGGACAGGACAGGGAATACCATGGTAGAGATCTTTTTGATGCTATTG
>JAEZFR010000413.1 GCA_023417285.1 Bacillota bacterium | reverse complement strand
TTGCTTCAGTTGACTTGTTTTAATACCTTGAACTTAAACGAATCTGGAAAGGATTGAATTCTCGCAGATTCTCTCACAGTAGGAACTCGGTTTTCTTTATAATGGAAATGATGATTATGACCTGTATCTATTGTAAAGCAAGGTCTTTGACTGTTCATTCTAGTCCATGCAATATTTACTTTTCTTGTTTTTTGTAACTCGTCAGGAAGATCCTTATAATTTCCACCATCAGGAACCATGGAAATTATTCTTCTAGTTTTTTCAGTATGTACTGTGATGGAGTGATTCAATAAACGATTACTATTTTTTCGCATGAGCTTTTGATATTCATTCTGTGGCTCAACTTGATACTCGATATCTTCGCCTAAAGAAATATCCACTGGTACAAAATCTATGTCTGATATAGCATCCTTGCATGTGATATATGGGATTTGGTCAATACTTGACCCATGTGTCGGTTTCGGAAATATAAATTCTTTAGTATTATGTATTTTATCACGATTTATACCTACAAAAAAAACTCTTTTTCTTATTTGGGGAACACCAAAATCTGATGCCACTAATATTTGATCTTTTACTTCATACCCTAATTCTGAAAAATCCTTTATTACCTCTTCTCTAACTTTTCCGTTAAACAATCGTACTAGTCCTGGAACATTTTCCATTACAAACATTTTTGGCTTAATTTCTGAGACAATATCCACAAACGATTTATATAATGAGTTTCTAGGATCATCTTTCAATCGCTTTCCCGAAACTGAAAATCCTTGGCATGGTGGCCCACCAATTATTATATCTATACTCTCCGCTTCAATTTCAAGGTATTGTAATATTATTTCTCCAGTAATCTTTTGAATATTGTCATTTATAACTTTAGCGTCTATAAAATTCCACTTATATGTTGTAGTAGCATCTTTCCACATATCAATTCCAAGTATTACATTAATACCTGCTTGTTTAAATCCGTAAGAGAAGCCCCCACATCCACAAAACAAGTCAATTGCTGTTATTGTATTGTCAATCATTTTCTTTCCTCTTTTTCCTAAAATCTTCTGGCTTATTCGCACTAATTGGTATTGCCCAGTTTTCACCCAGTTTAAATATTCCTTCTATTCTTTGTTGCGAACATAGGATTTGCACTCTACGTTGAGAAATGCTCCATTTTTTTGCAGCTTGCCCAGCAGTCATATATTCCATGTTCTCACCTCCCAAAATTTATTATATTCGATGGGGCGAACAAATACAAGCTTTATTAGTATGTAGCTTGCCTTGATATTAACATGCAGGATAGGCAAATGATGTCTTTATAATTAAATTTATATAAAATCCTATGTGATTTAATCATTAATTGGTTGATCAACTCACGACCGACTTTTGACCGAAAAATGGGGGGCTAACCAGTCTGTCCTTGCCAAAACCTGTTTCTTATAATATCCACTTATTTTCTATTATATATTATCAAATTACCGATTTCTTGAAGACCCTTACTCTCAAACCCATTTCTCCAACTACCGATTTACCAAAACAATCACAAGAAAAAAGTCCTAACCCAGCAAATCGAATTGCCAAATCAGAACCTTTTATAGTGCATCTCCAGGGGTATCTTTTACTTAATTGATTAGTTGTAAGTGGAACCTGTTAAGCTCTTCCTTGGTAAGGTGGGTAACATAAGATATGTTATTCCTCTCTTGACCAACTGATTGACCAGCGCAAACAAATCATAATGTTATTTTAATATTCCTCATTATGTAACGTTTATATGAGTCAATGTTTAAATATCTACGAAATCTGATATTTAGATACAATAATCATGTTTCTTCAAAATACTGTTTCTTCCTGAAGGTTACTATGTGTCAAATTTATCTTGTATTATATGTTTCGTTAAAGTTAATATCTGTTTATATATTTATTAATACTTTAGCAAATTCATTTTGGATTCCAACATTAAATTGTCCCCTATTATCCTTCTTTCCTTCTAATGTATCTTTCTTCGGATTTTTTTAAACTTATTGACATAGAGCCTCATAATAAGATTGCTATACGAAGAAAGAGAACCAGCATCGTAATTGATATCAGTTCTCCTGCTTCTATAAGTTTTACTTTCTATTAATTTCATTATTCATGAACTGTACTCATTTTCTCTAAAACCATCTATTATTGTTTCACTTTTAAGCAACTCTGCAACAGCATGCGCGATATGCCAAAACATTACAGGTGGGATAGCATTACCTATCTGCCTATATGCATCAGTCTCACTTCCTGAGAACTCAAAGCTATCAGGAAAAGATTGAATTCGAGCTGCTTCTCTCGGTGTGAATCTGCGATATTTCTCACATACAGGATCAACTAATAAAACAGGATCTCTTGAATTCAAGCTTACCTTTGCTAAGTGACTTGTTACTGTTAAGCAAGGCTCTGAAAGATTTTGTGCAAGACCTCTTTTCATATTATTTTTTGCATTTTTCATTCCTTGCACTGCTCGTTCTGAAAAATAATACTTCTCATCCTCAATCTCTAGTTTTGGTACCGCAACTGATAATGGTATCCAATTGTTTTTATGGGTTGGTTCAGGAAATGAAAACATTTTTTTCTCGTCAATATCATTCCTCACACCAACAATAATAATTCTTTCTCTTTTTTGAGGGACTCCATAATCGGCAGCATTTATTAGCATCGAGTACGTCTTATATCCTACATTTTCAAACGCATTGATAATTTTTTGAAAAATCTGTCCTTTATGTAATGTCTTTAATCCTTTTACATTTTCTGCTATGAAAACCTTAGGCATCTTGTCCCTAACGATTCTAACCATTTGCAAATATAGATTTGCTCTATCATCAAAAGGATTTTTGGTAGGGTTTACTGTGCTAAAAGATTGACACGGAAATCCTCCAATAATAATATCGCACTCTGGTATAGATTCTGATGGTGTACTACATATGTCTTCGCATTTTACGTTTTCGCATTTAAAATTTTTAGTGTGAGTATTCAATGCCTTTTGATCGATATCAGTCGCATATACCAACTTATAAGGGAGTTTCTTGTACCACTTCGCGTTAAAATTGAATCCCCCTACTATCCCAAGATCAGCTCCACCACATCCTGAAAACAATGATACTACTTTGTACATAATATTATTCCTCACTTATTATTTCTTTTATGGCATCACTTTTAAAATCCAATCGATATATCATAGGAACAACATTAATTTTATTGTCCTGATTGAGTTGATATATGTTGTCAAGTTTACACATTAGAAC
>JAEZFR010000383.1 GCA_023417285.1 Bacillota bacterium | reverse complement strand
GGATAGAGAAATGTTATTACATAATTAATACTATATTATTACTATTCATCTGGATGCGAGGTATAAATATGAAATTTACAGATAGATGCGAGTTATATGCATCTTTAAATCTAACTACATATCATTATAAGGTCATTTTATTATTAATGTCTAAAGAGTTTACTCAATGTCAGATTGCAACATTATTAAAAATAAAAAAGCAGAACGTTTACACTGTTTTTGGAAACCTAAAAAGTAAGAAAAAACGTGTATTTAGCTGCCAAATTACATCTTGATGTACAGATAATAGGACAGATGAGTTTATTATAGTTTTCTTTTAGTTATATACATAAAGAGTGATTCATTCTAATGCATCTGTAAATAAAGAAAAGAAGAACTTTGATATGTCACAATGCTCATATTCAAAAAACGAGTCCATATTTAAGTCAAGATATTAAGAGGTGACATGCATGGCTATATAATCTAGTATTGAATGCGAACTATGTTACAACTTGACCAAATGGCGGAGCAACTGGCATTTTAACTAAACAGCGATTTAAAAAATAGATTTTAGAAAAAGGGTGATTATGCAATGAAAAAAGTACTATATGATAAAAGTTTAGCATATTGTAATCCGGAGCTTGCAAAAGAATGGCATCCTACCAAGAATGGAAGTTTAACGCCTTCAGATGTTACAGCTAGTTCAGGTAAAAAAGTGTGGTGGTTATATGCGTATGATGACCCAAAAACAGGAAAACATTTTGACTTTGAATGGCAGGCAATATTAACTAGTAGAAATAATGGAAAGGGCTGTCCATTCATAGCAGGGAAAGCAGCATGGAAAGGGTTTAATGATTTAGGTACAGTAAACCAAGAGCTTGCAAAAGAATGGAATCCTACCAAGAATGGAAAGCTAACGCCTTCAGATGTTACAGTTAGTTCAAATAAAAAAGTGTGGTGGTTATATCCGTATGATGACCCGAAAACAGGAAAACATTTTGACTTTGAATGGAAGACAACAGTAGATAGAAGAAATAAAGGAAATGGTTGTCCGTTCATAGCAGGGAAAGCAGCATGGAAAGAGTTTAATGATTTAGGTACAGTAAACCAAGAACTTGCAAAAGAATGGCATCCTACGAAGAATGGAAAGCTAACGCCGTCAGATGTTACAGCTAGTTCAGGTAAAAAAGTGTGGTGGTTATATGCGTATGATGACCCGAAAACAGGAAAGCATTTTGACTTTGAATGGCGGGCAATGGTAGCTAATAGAAATAATGGAAATGGCTGTCCATTCATAGCAAGGAAAGCATTATGGAAAGATTTTAATGATTTAGGTACAGTAAATCTATAGCTTGCAGTATAATGATATCCTACCAAGAATGGAAAGTTGACGCCTTCGGATGTTACAGCTAATTCATAAAAAAGTATGGTGAATATGTAAAAAGGCACATGAATGGAGAACAACAGTAAAATCAAGGAGTGCTGGAAGTGGGTGTCCATTCTGTAATGGTAGAAAACTGAGTAGATGATAAGTATATTAACATGGATTAAAGAACTAATAATCTATATATAATATAGCATATAAATGTAAATAGGATTCGGAGCATAATGAAATATATACAGGTTATATTAGATGTGTAGAAAGTTTAATTTTAGTATTCAACATATTAGGACAATTAATATATACAGTAGTTGTAGGATGAAAAAAACATCTAAAATGTATTAACAAAATTATAATTATGGGATATAATGGTGTTAAGATGTACAACATATCATTGACATAACAAATAAGCCGTGTTAAAATATATAACGTTATGTATATTGGAGGCGAAAAAAATGAAGGAATTTAATGGTAACAAATTTTGTAATGATCTGTTAATGTTACGTGGACAAGAAACACAACAAATATTTGCGCAAAAGTTAGATATTAATAGGAGTTCCCTATCACTTCTTGAATCAGGTAAACAATTACCATCATTAGATATTTTAAATAAAGTCTGTAATCTTGGTGGTTTTCAGGCAAATGATTATTTTCAAGATGTAAATAATGACTCTCTCATCTATTTAATGGGTATTCTTGATGAAAACGATAGGAATAAAGTAAATGCTATGGCTGAACGTATAAGAATAAAAGAAAAGTATGATATGCTTGCTAGAAGGAGAATAAATGATACCAACTGATAATAAAGAATTATTTGAACAATATTATCAAAATGAATATGATTTTAATACAACAACATTAACCGATTCGGATATTGCTGGTATTAAAAAGTTGGTTCGTGAAAAAAGGGTAAATTATGCGCTTGCACCAATTGGTACTAAAGTATTTGAATGGATATTAAGTGAGAATCCTAACTTGAGATTAGAGTTAGTGGATTTTGATAGCGAGAAAATTGATGGAATGTTGTACATTCCCACAAAGGGAAATGAAAGAGCATATATTATACTTAATTCAAATAAACCATTAATTAATCAAATATTTACAGCAATGCATGAGTATTATCACTATGAAAGGGACTATGCACAAATAAAGAATAATCCACATATTTGTAATTTTGCATCGCTAGAGAATGTTAATGAAAAACGTGCTAGTAGATTTGCTGCCGAGTTCCTGCTTCCTGAAGAGGCATTAAAAATAGAAGTTCGTATGTATAGGGTACGACTGAAAGAAAATAAAGATACAGAGTTGTCGTTTGCTGATTACGCGATTCTTTCTATATTACTTACACTACGGTATCAGTTGCCGTTAAAAGCGGTTATATATAGACTATATGAAGAAAACTATATTTTAAATATTGAAAAGTACATTGATAATTATGCTTTTATTAAAAATGTATTACAAGAAGTGAATATATATAAGAAAAGTTTTAGAGAACTTTATAGTAATATAAATCCATTTTTTGAAACCGACAGTATGATTTATAATAAAATGAAGAATGCATATCTGTCCGGTTTAGCTTCAAGAGAAGAAATTATAAGAGATGCCATTATTCTGGATCTTGATGTGAATGTAATTAAGGACTTTTTTGAGGATATTAGTTTATCTGATGAGGATGAAGATGATTCCGATTTAGTAAGTATCATTCAAAAGAAATGGAGGAATTAATTATGATTACTCCATTAAAAAAAATATCCCTAAAACAATTATGTCATCAACCTGTTATGTTTGATGCAAATATTTTCATGGTCGGTATTGTTGATAGAGGAAGTGATCCACATTGTTCATTTGAGAACATAAGAGAACTATACCTCATACCAATATTTGAAAATTTTCAAGATATTTATATTCATCAAATGGTCTACTTAGAGTTGGATCAGGATGCTAGGACTTTCATAGATGGTTATATTGGGAAGAGTGTTACGGTGGTAGAAGAAAATAATCTGTATGCTGTTGATCCAACATATACAACAATTTTTAATAACATATCCCAGCATGAGAGAGTTCTGTATACAAGGGGAGATTCAAAGGATTCTGGGGAAGTGTATAGCTTAGCATATGCGGCACATAATGGGATAAACTATTTTAGTTCTAAGGAGATTATGGTTGATGATATTGCTAGGGATTTGAAGGATCTTAAGGATATAGAAATAATAACATTTGATATTATTGTTCTATTATCATATGTACATTATATGGACAAGGAAGATACCTCAAAAAACAAAGCTCTAAAATCAGGATATAAGAAATATTGTGAGGATGTAATACGAAGACATAAGCTACCGCCAACTTTAAAAGAATATTTTATTGCATCTCAGGATTACTTATTATGAATTGTGCGATATACATATAGACTCATTATTGATTTTAGTATCAAGCTGAGTCCAATTTTATCAACATGGATGGTAAAAAAAGATAAGATATGGGGTTTTATGCAAAAGTCGCTTTTATTAGGAATTAGAGAAGTATAGTTAATATAAGTGATGCAACTCATAAGCAGTGCCCAATATAGGTAAACTGTATATAATATCAATGATTAAGAGTTAGTGGATGTTGAAAAGTGTGTAGATACATAACATGTATGTTAAGGTTTGGGCAGGAAGCTCTCCATTAGAGCTTTTTGCCCATGCTATATATAACAGAATCTACTGAATTTATAAAGGAATTTTGAATTTTACACCTGTAAATATGCCTTCTCATCGTGTTTGTACAGAGGATTTTCCTTATAGATAATACAAGCTCCATTAAAGGAGAGTTCCGCTGTATGAATGTTTTGTTCAATATAATTGTTGCTTCCATTATAGTTTAATATAGGGATTGACGGTAATGAATTATAAGCATAACATTTAATTGCCGATCCAAGTTATGGTAGCTAGAGTTTAGACATCCTATCAACTCAGTAGTATTTATAACTTTTCTAACTGTTGATGAAAACTAAATAATTGGATTAGAGTATAGTAGTTACACTATCTGCGTCACGTAAAATCGGTATTAAGCTAGTTGCTATTTTCTTTTTTTGGAGGATATTAATTTTCTGATGTAAGATTATTTGCACAATTCTAGTTTTATTATTAAGAATCTGTACAAGCCAGCTCAGATTTCAACAAGAGTCGATTCTAAAGTGACCTGTATTTAGAATATATTTTTTCCCATATAACTTAGCAACTCATCTAATGTGGGTGATAGTTTGTTATTTTTTAATTTAGATTTTTCAATTGAAATTCGATAGAATAGGCCAAGGTTCTTATAATGACTTATGGCGGAATAATCTTCAAATGTAATGACTTTATTGGTTAAGACTTTATTACGTAAATTATGAAATATTGGAAATATCATATTAATATTATATGAGGCACCCTCTAGATTAATTTCGTTTGATTCTAAAAATGTATTTAGTTTGTCCCAAGAAAGATATTCGTATGCCATAAGTGACAGTTTTAAAAGCTTAATAATCTGATTAAGTTCATATTCTATTATCGAACAGAGGTTTATAACTAATATACTTGGAAGTATGTTAGTACTGTCTTTATTGGAACAATAATCTGATTCAATAACATCCGTTGCTAATAGAGAGAGTATGGATTTTGTTTCTAACCCTGCATACAAATTTTTATAGATTAGATAATTACTATTCAGTTTAGAATCACTACGCAGTTCAATCACTATAAATTCCAATTGTGAATTGCCATAATAAATATTTATTTCTTGGATTATATTTTCTAGGTTTACTATTATGCATATTTTCTCTATATTACATTGTAAGTCTATATCTAATATACAGTAAGCAGTTAGACAGAATAAATTGATATTTGCATAACAACAACATTGGTAAGGGTTATTCATTATATATTCATGTATACCATGATTTATTAACTCTTTTATTACCAAAGTATCTAGAGGGCTTAAGCGTCTGTTTTTGTAAGTATTTTTTTTGATTGAATGCTCTTGTGGAAATTCATCTATGAATTTATCATAAAGCTTGTTATCTTGTTCTGTTAAGAATAACAGACCATTTAGTAAAAGTACTAAATGTGAGTCATTTACTTTTTCTAAAGCTAAATTCGTTAAACATGACTCAAGCAAAAACATTGCGAAGCCGCGCTCGCCATTAACC